>JBAWGU010000081.1:0-19997 GCA_049593215.1 Pyrinomonadaceae bacterium | reverse complement strand
TTCATGGCGTCGGAGCAGTTCGTTGCAGGCGCGCTGCATCGCGCGGACATCGAGCGGCCCTGTGAGGCGGCTGGCAGTAAAGATATTGTAAGCCGTATTGCCGGGCTGCAACTGCTCTATGAACCACAATCGTTCTTGGTCAATGGAAGGCGGGTAGAGGTTGGACGGCGTTCGCTCGACGCGCGGTATCCCTTGCGCTTGAGGCGCGTTTAGTCCCTGCTTCTTGAGCCGCGTTTCAAACAACGCACGTTGTTCAGGACTCAACGCGGCAATTCTCTCGGCCAGATCGCTCATTAGAATTCCCCACGCTCGCTCATGCTGCTGTTCTTCAACCAGTGACGCTTCGGTCGAAATGTTCTCTCAACTCGTTTAAGTGGCTCAGGCTCTCAAGCACAGAGTCTGTATCAACTCCGAAATCAACGAGGCAGGCTATCTCATCAACGCCTAATTCGGTCAGCTTCTCAACGAGGCGAGCGCACTTGGCAGGCGTTCCCATCAATGTGCTGTCCCGGAAATATGTCTCAAAGGCTGCCGCCATCAAAGCATCTTTATCCGCTTCGGTCATGCTCGCCTGCTCGACTTGAATCTTCTCGAACTGCTTAAAGTAGTTACGCAGGTAGTTGGAGAAAGGCTGGCGCACCTTCTCTTTGACAACTTCGTTATCGTCTCCGACGAAAGTATGAGCCATCATGGAAACGATTCCGCTTTCGGGGTCGTGGCCGTGATGAGAGAGCGCGTCACGATAACTATGGATCAGTTCTTTCAAGTCTTCCGGCGCATAACCGGGGAGCGCCGCCAGCACGTTGGCCCCGATCTCACCGGCTCTGGTCCATGTTTCGGGATTGCCCGCACTGGTAATCCAGATGGGCAGTTGCGGCTGTATAGGCTTCGGCAAGATGCTCACCTCGACCGCGCTTTCGTTCACGCTCTCGAACGTCAACGCCTCGCCTGCCCAGAGCTTCCGTATCGTTTCAATGTGCCGGAACATCACTTCCTTGCGCTCGTCATAAGCAGCGGGCGCGAACAGGAAATCGTTCGGATGCCAACCGGAAGCGCATGAGATGGCGACGCGCCCGCGCGACAGATTATCAACCACAGACCATTCCTCTGCGACGCGTACGGGATGATGCAGAGGCAGTGCGACGCTTCCGGCGCGAATCTGTACGCGCTCGGTAATCATCGCGAGCGCAGCGCTCAAGACAGACGGGTTCGGGTACAGCCCTCCGAAAGCTTGAAAGTGTCGCTCAGGCGTCCACACTGCTGTGAAGCCATGCCGGTCGGCAAACTTCGCGCTTTCAATCAACAGACGATATTTGTCGTCGCTATTTTTGGACCCGTCGTCAGAGAAGAAATAGATGCTGAAGCTCACGGCCCGCTCTACCTTCCTCTCCTTCCATGCGGCAGGGTCTTCGCTACTCGAAAGAGCGAGGCTCTCCTCTTGCGCTGCCGCTTCGACCATCACAGTTGAGGCGTCGGGCGATAGCACAGACTGCAACCCTTTTTTTCTGAGCCGCAGTTCAAGCAGCTCGCGTTGTTCTAAGGTCAACGCTGAAAGACGCTTGGCAATGTCATCCATCTAAGTTTTGCTCGCTCCCTGTCTGTAACTCCTGAGCGAGGTGAACCTGTAGTTCATCGAGCGAGAGAGCTTCAATTTCTCTCAAGAGACGCTCGACCTCTTCAGACTCTCTGGCCTTTTGCTGGCTCTCGACGACGGCGCAGGACAACCCTGCGACGGTCGGAGATTCAAAGAGGCGACTCAAAGGCAACTCGACCTGAAAGATTTTACGCAGTTGCGAAACCAACTGGATGGCGATCAGCGAGTTGCCGCCAAGCTCAAAAAAGTTTTCGTCACGCCCCACATGCCCTATGCCAAAAAGCTCCTGCCAGATACGGGCAACGCGCTCTTCCATCTCGCCTTCAGGCGCGACGTAGTTCTCAGCCCTTCCGTCTCCGTCGAATGAGCGCGCGGGTTTTAGTTGGTCCAAAAAATCGCTTCCGGCTGCCGTCTTCTGCGCGTCAATCAACGCCTGAAAGTCCTGCGTCGAGACGACGACCTGCGGTTGTGTGCCTTTGAGTATGCGCATCACGGCATCAACGCCTTCCTGCGTCGTGAGGCCGTACGTCTTTCGCATCTCTGCGAATTGGGCCAGGAATTCGGGCGCGGCGGCAAGCGATGATTCCTGCCAGTTTTCCCACTGCGGCAAGTTCCAATTCACGGCCACCGTCAGAGTGTGGCTCTTAGCTGTCTGCGCGCTGGCGTATGCGTCCAGAAAAGCGTTTGCGGCGCAGTAATCCACCTGACCGAAGACGCCCGTCAGCGAGAGTGAGGTCGAGAACAGAACGAAGAAATCCGGCGGCGCATCTTCGAGGAGCGATTCGAGCACAAGCGTGCCAAGAACCTTTGGCCTGAACACTTCGGAAACCGCCTCCGGTGTTTTCAGTTGAATCATGCCGCCGCCCGTCACCGCCGCCGTGTGAAAGACGCCGTTGATCCGGCCAAAGCGCTCGCGTGCTTCAGTGATGACGGAAGACATCTGTTCTCGCTCGCCCACGTCTGCGCTTGAGAGCATCACTTCAGCCCCCGCGCTTTCCAGTTCCAACACTCTTCTGATGCGACGACTGAATTCCGTCTGCTCGTCATTCGCTTCCAGCCATTGCGGCCACTCTTCACGCGCGGGGAGATGCCCGTACCCATTCAAAATGAGTTTGCAGCGCACGCTCTCGGCAATGTTCTGCGCCAGGGCAAGGTCTATGTCGCCGGGTCCACCCGTCAGCAGGTAAACTCCGCCTTCGCGCAAGCGATTTGTGCCGGACGAATCTCGAAGCGTCTCGACGAGTTTGATCGGCTCAAAAGTTTGAACCCAACGATGACGCCCGCGATAGGCGACAGACGCGCCGCCGCGCTCGCGCCCGTCAAGCTCTGCGATGAGATTGTCTGCCAACGCTTCCTGTTCTGCTTCCAGCGCAGGCAGGCGGATGTCAATCGAGCGACAGTTAATCTGCGGATACTCCTGCGGGATGACTTTGCACAAGCCAAGCATGGTCGCCTTCTCCGGCATTAACGCCTCTTCGCCTGTGACCTCCTGCAAATTGCTCGTGACGACGGCGATGTCGAGCGCGTCATTCAGCATACTCTCTCCCACTGCCTGAGCCAGAAAGAGCAAACTGTAAAACCCGCGTGCCTGAGAAGGTTCAAACGAATCGAGCGTTAAGGCTGCCTCAGACTCTTCCGAAACACCCCACGCGTGCAGTATCGCTTCCGGCGTCTTGCCGCGCGCGTGAAGTTCATCCAGTAAAGCTTTGTAATCCTCGCGGCGTCGCGGATTAATTTCAAAGACGCGCTCGGCTCTGTGGCCGAAACTCTCTCCCGCTTTAACGATGAAGACTTCCGCTCCCTTGCTTTCCAAACGCCCGGCGGCCAGCGCACCTATCCCACATTCATCAGCGAAGATTAAGCAGCAACCATTTTTCGCCCATGCCCTCTGTTCGTTGGCTTCGCGCTCAATGACCGAACGCTTCCATGAAGGAACGTAAAACCAATCGGCGGCATCCGGCTTCCTGCTCAATCTATCGAACGGAGCACCGACCGCGCTGGTCTGCGGTTGAGCATCAATCCAGTATCGCTGACGCTCGAAAGGGTAAGTCGGCAGAGGAATGCGGCGGCGATGTTGACGAGAGTAGAATGTCGCCCAGTCAACTTTCGTCCCGGCAGCCCAGAGCTGGCCCAATGTTTCCAGAAGATGAGAGGCATCGGATTTACTGTCGTGCAAGCGCGGCAGCGAAGAGAGTACGAGGCGACCCGTCGCGCCGTTCTGCTGCTGGCGTGCGAGCGCGGTCAAGGTTTGGCCCGGTCCAACTTCAAGCAAGATTCGACCCGGCTCTTTCAGTAACGCTGCGACTCCTGAACTGAAGCGCACAGGCTCGCGCAGTTGTCTGGACCAGTAATCTGGATCGGTTGCTTCCTCCGTCTTGATCCACGTTCCGGTCAGACCGGAGATGTAAGGAATCTGCGGTGCGTGCAGTTTAATCCCGGAAACCTCTTCCGCAAACAGGCCCAACACAGGTTCCATCATCTCCGAATGATAAGCATGTGAAGTGTGCAAAGGACGACAGGCGACGCCACGTGCTGCGAGTTGCTGCTCTACGCTTTGAACAGCCTCGACCGCTCCTGAGATAACGCACAAAGATGGTCCATTTATTGCAGCCAGAGAGAGCCGCCCGTTTAAGAAAGGCTGAACCTCCTGCTCGGAAAGCGGCACTGCCAGCATTGCGCCCGCAGGCATCTGCTGCATCAGGCGACCGCGCGCCGCCACAAGTTTCAAGGCATCTTCCAGCGAGAAGACTCCGGCTAAACAGGCGGCGACAAACTCGCCGATGCTGTGGCCGACCATCGCAACGGGGCGCACGCCCCACTCCATCCAAACGCGCGCCAGCGCGTATTCGATGACGAACAACGCGGGCTGCGTGATAAAAGTCTGCTTGAGCCGCTCCGCAGACTCTTCAACGGAATCCGCTTCTCCGTACAGCACACTGCGAAGGTCAAGGCCGAGTGGCGCACGCAGCAGTTCCGCACAAGCGTCAACCTCCGCGCGAAACGTATTCTCGCTCTCATATAGTTCCCGCGCCATGTTTACAGACTGCGAACCCTGACCGGGGAACATGAAGACGACCCCGTTAGTTTCCCGCTCCTGAAAATTCGTATGGACGCGGCTACGCTCCATTGATTCCAATGCGCTCAATGCATCGTTGACATCACGGCACAAGAGCGTCCGACGATGATTAAACTCTTTCCGCCCCATCTGAAGCGTGTAAGCGACATCAGCCAGATTGGTTTCAGGTCGCTCCTTCAAGTATGCCGACAGGTTAGCGGTCATCTGATCTAACGCGTTGGCGGTCTTAGCCGAGAGCGTCAAAAGCTGGTCCCTTCTGGAAGCGCCGGAAGGCTTAAGCACTGGTGATTCTTCGACGACGACGTGAGCGTTTGTGCCGCCGATGCCGAAAGAGCTGACCGAAGCCCGTCGCGGCAATCCATCAGACTCCCAGGCGTTGAGATTCGTGTTGACGTAAAAGGGAGTGCGCGAAAAATCTATGTTCGGATTAGGTTCCTCGAAGTGTAGGCTCGGCGGAATCTGTTTGTGCTTGAGTGCGAGCACGGTTTTGATAAGCCCTGCCACTCCGGCTGCTGCGTCCAGATGCCCGATGTTTGTCTTGACGGAGCCGATAGCACAGAAGCCCTTTGCCTCTGTGGACGCGCCGAAGGCTTGAGCCAGCGCGGCGATTTCTATGGGGTCGCCGAGCGCGGTGCCGGTTCCATGAGTCTCGACGTAAGTGATGGTCTCCGGCTCGACCGCAGCCATTGCCATCGCTTCTTCGATAACGCTGGCCTGCCCTTCGACACTCGGCGCGGTGTAGCCGACCTTGAGCGAACCGTCGTTGTTAATGGCCGAGCCTTTGATAACAGCATCAACCTGGTCGCCGTCTGCGAGCGCATCAGAGAGTCGCTTCAAGACGACGATGCCCACCCCGCTGCCCTTCACAGTCCCCTCGGCTTTGGCATCGAAGGCGCGACAATGACCGTCCGGCGAAACGATGCTGCCCTCTTCATAGACTGCGCCCTGTCGCTGCGGCACGCTGACAGAGACGCCGCCTGCCAGCGCCATGTCACATTCATGATTAAGCAGGCTCTGGCAAGCCAGATGCACTGCGACCAGAGAGGTCGAACAGGCCGTCTGGACATTAACGCATGGACCTTTCAAATTCAGTTTGTAGGCAGTATGCGTGGTCAAATGATCGCGGTCATTGCCGATTAACGTTTGAAAGAGGCCCACACGCTCTATCAACTCGCGTTGTGGAAGAAGGTTGTATAACAGGTAAGTGTTGACGCTCTCACCGGCAAAGACTCCGACGCGGCCCGAATATTTCGCGGCCTCGTACCCGGCCACTTCCAATGCCTGCCATGCGTGTTCGAGAAAGAGGCGATGCTGCGGGTCCATCATCTCCGCCTCTCGCGGTGTAAAGTTGAAGAATGAGGCGTCAAACTGCTCTGCATCTTCAATGACCGCGCCAGCCTTCACGTAATTGGCCTCGCCCAGTAGCGCAGGCTCAACGCCAGCACGGAGTAACTCTTCATCCGAGAAGAATGTGATTGACTCCACGCCGCCGAGCAAATTCTGCCAGAACTCATCAATGTTTCGCGCGCCGGGGAACCGGCCAGCCATGCCAATTATTGCGATGTCATAACTGAAGTTATCTGCGTTACTCATACTCGACTCTCGTTAGTAAGACCTATTACAACTCGGCTCAGGCTCGCTCAGAAGGCGAGAGTGCCTACCTGCTCTCGGCATTGGCGCTTTAACGCGAGCATATCCTTAATCACAACCTTACTTTGCTCGTCCTGAAAGAGTGCGAAACAATTTTTAAGTCAGACGCGGCGCGGGAAACTGCGGGTCGCTCCGGCAAGAGGCAAGAGCAATACAGGCGCAGTAACTCACGCTCAAATTAGGTCACTCCTTGCGGTCACATCTGGGATTAACTTCCAACTCTATGGGAAGAAAACAGATGAGGATTTGCCTGTTGGAAAGCCTGTAGCCGCGAAGAGATTGCATCTTACTAAATCGCCTATAGCGCCGCAAGCTTTATCGTAAAGATTTTCGCAAGGGTGGTTTAAATGGTCCATATATTATTCACCTCAACGAATGAGAGTGCCCGAACAAACCTGACATGCTCGCCCGTTTTCGGCTCAGGCGGATGGCTGCTGCTGCCTGACACGCAGGCGCTCTCTGACGGATTCACGACGAGCCTCCGCGCGTTGCCGATGCGGCGACACCTCGCCGGACGGCTGCTCGTGCTCTCGGCTGAGATGTCGCGCCAGCGTGCTGACGGTCGGATATTTGAACAACTCGATAACGGCTATTTCTTGCTGAAGAATCTCCTCAAGCTTGCTTCGCATCTGTACGATGAGTAATGAATGCCCGCCGAGGTCAAAGAAATTGTCATGAATCCCGACTCTCTCAAGGCCCAGCAATTCCTGCCAGAGGCGAGTAATGGTGCGTTCCATCTCAGTGGCGGGCGCAACATAGGCGGCGTCCGGCACGAGATGCGAAGCGTCCAAAGCCTGAAGCGATTGGCGATCAATTTTCCCGTTGGCGTTGAGAGGCAGTTGGTCCAAAATCACGAAAGCCGGGGGGACCATATATTCCGGCAGCTTTTCCGAGAGATAACTGCGCAACTCTTCGAGGGTCGGCGGCTCCTCTTGTGCTATGACCAGATAGGCTGTCAAACGATTCTCGCCGGTTTGCGTCTCGCGGCAAACAACGATGCTCTCGCGCACAGCCTCATGCTCGTTGAGAGCTACCTCTATCTCGCCAAGCTCAATGCGATACCCGCGAATTTTGACCTGATGGTCAAGACGACCCAGAAATTCTATCTGGCCGTCAGGCAGGTAGCGAGCGAAGTCTCCGGTACGATAGAGCCGCTCGCCCGGTGAGGCGGAGAAGGGATTCGGAATAAACCTTTCCGCAGTCAATTCCGGCTCATTCAAATAGCCGCGAGCCAGGCTGGCCCCGCTTATATACAACTCACCATGCACTCCCGCAGGCACAGGCTGTAAGCTCTGGTCCAGCAAGTAAACTTCTACGTTATCAATAGGACGGCCAATCGAGGGAAACTGGCTCGCGCTCTCTTCTGCGGGGACAACCCAACCGGAGGTGGCGATAACCGTATTTTCCGTTGGTCCATAATTATTCGCCACCAGAAAACCGATAGACTTGTCCGGGAAACGGTGCAGTTTGTCCCCACCCGTGTGGAGCATACGCATGGTCGCATCCGTCGGCCAATCCAGAGCCAAAATCAGTTCGGCCAGAGGAGTAGTAGCGAAACAAACGGTGATTTTTTGTGAGACGAGCCAGTCGCGCAATTTCAGGGGAGAGAGGCGAGTCTCTTCATCCGGCAGGTGCAGGCACATCCCTGCGGTCAAGTTGGGCCACAATTCAAGGACGGCGGCATCGAATCCGATGCCGGAAAGTGGAGCGGCTCTGTCTCCCGGCGCGATAGTCGAATGACGTTGATACCATTGGACCAAATTCATCAGAGAGGCATGTGTAATCAAGACTCCCTTTGGCCTACCCGTAGAACCGGAGGTGTAGATAACATACGCGAGGTTGTCTGTCACCACATCGCTCGACGGATTCTCAACGCTCTCCTGGGCAATAGTCTCGCGCTCTTTGTCCATCAGCACGATTTCGGCTTCGCACCGCGCGAATTTCTCTTGCAAGCGCTCGTGCGTCAGCAAGACAGTGGCGCGACTGTCTTCCAACATAAAGGAGAGACGCTGCGCCGGGTAGGAGGGATTGAGCGGAATGTAAGCTCCTCCGGCTTTGACGATTGCCAGAATGCCTACGAACAAATCCACAGAGCGCTCGACGCAAATACAGACGAGCTTTTCCGGCCCGACGCCAAGCCTGCGCAGGTGATGTGCCAACTGGTTGGCGCGGCGGTTCAGTTCCCTGTAGGTCAACTGCTCTTGCTCAAAGATTACTGCGCTGGCCTCCGGCGTCTGTTCTACCTGCTGCTCGAACACATGATGAGCGCACATGAGCGGCGCATCACCAAAAGCAGTGTCGTTCCATTCGACGAGTAGCTGATGGCGCTCCGTCGCGGTTAGCAACGCCAGCTCTGAAAGTCGCGTTTCCTCACTCTCGACCACACTCTCCAACAAACAATGGTAATGGCCGAGCAGACGCTTCATCATGGCCGCATCAAAGAGGTCGCTGTTGTACTCCAAGTCACCTGACAGACCTTCCGGCGACTCTTCGAGAATGAGCGTCAAATTAAACTTCGCTGTTTCTACGGGAACATCTCTGAGAGAGAGTTTCAACTGCGATAGCGCCAGCGCGGGCATCGGAGCATTCTGCAAAGCAAACATCACCTGCACCAACGGCGTGTGGCTCAAACTCCTCTCCGGCCCCATCTCCTCCACCAACTTCTCAAACGGCATCTCCTGATGCGCATAGGCCGAGAGACAGACTTCTCTGACTCTCTCTAACAACTCCCGGAAACTCGCTTGTCCATCCACTTGCGTTCTCAGGACCAGAGTGTTGACGAAGAATCCGATGAGTGGTTCTGTCTCAGAGTGATTACGATTGGCGATGGGTGTGCCGATGAGGATGTCCTCTTGATTAGTGTAGCGATAGAGCAGCACATAGAATGCCGCCAGCAATGTCATGTAGAGCGTCACGCCTTCACTGCGGCTCAGTGCTTTGAGCCGCCGGGTCAGTTCCAACGGAATTTCAAATCCCTCTCTGGCTCCGCTAAATGTTTGAATAGCCGGGCGCGGTTTCGTCACCGGCAATTCGAGCGTCAGAGGAGAATTTGCCAGTTGCCCTTTCCAGTAGGAAAGATGTTCGTCCAGAAGTGGTCCCGTCAGATACTCTCTCTGCCAGAGAGCATAATCGGCATACTGCACAGCAAGCTCTTCCAGTCTTGATGCTTCACCTCTGGTGTAAGCCTCGTAGAGTGTTGCCAACTCTCTGATCATCACTCCGATGCTCCATCCGTCCGAGACGATGTGATGCATCGTCAAGAGCAACACGTGCTCATTCTCTGAGAGCCGCAGCAGGTGAGCGCGAAGCAGTGGACTCTCTCTGAGGTCGAAGGCAGCGAGCGACTCCTCTTTCATCAACTCTTTGACCTGCTCCTCTTGCTCCACTTCTGGCCTGACCGAAAGGTCAGTGATGGTCAGTGTGAAACCTGAATAGGGAGCAATGACCTGCACGGGCTGCCCGTCCCGGACAGTGAACGAGGTACGCAAGACTTCGTGCCGTCGCAGAATCTCTGCGAGGCTCTGCTCCAGAGCCTTGTCGTCAAGCGCGCCACTGATATTGAGGGCCGAAGGAATATTATAAGCGGAGCTATCCGGTTGAAGCTGGTCCAGAAACCACAGACGCTGCTGCGCAAATGAGAGTGGTAAATATTCTTCTCGCGCGCGATGAGTAATCGGCGGTATCTGCAACCCTTGTCCGGCGCGCAGGCTCGCTTCTATGCTTCGAGCCATGTGTGCCACGTCCGGCTCTTCAAACAGACGACGCAAAGGCAGCTCGACGTGGAAAGCCTCTCTCACCTTCGACATCAGTTGCGTTGCCAGCAGGGAGTGTCCACCCAGATCGAAGAAGTTGTCGTTGATGCCCACATACCCAACATTCAACACACTTTCCCAGATGCCCGCCAGAATCTCTTCTGTGGGAGTCTGCGGGGCAGCATAACCTTCTCTATCCTTGCCCCTCGCTTGAGAGGACGCGTGTGGCGCGTGATGGTCCGGCCATTCGCCGCGCGTTAAATGGCTGTCGCTGCGCCTTACTTTTTCCAGCCGCCCGTCATGCAGATAGCGAACCCAATCGCCTGTTCTGAAAAGCCGCTCGCCACCGCTTTCGCTGAACGGATGAGGGAGAAATTTTGACGCCGTTTCAGATAGCTGGTCCAAGTATTCGCTCGCCAGCTCCGCCCCGCCGATGTACAGCTCGCCAACGACCCCGACCGGAACAGGCTCTAGCTGAGCATCTAAGACGAAGACTTTGACGTTCGTCACGGGCTTGCTGAAGACCGGGAGAAAGGGCCACTCAACGGATGCGCCGTTTGACTGTAAGACCGTCTCCGGCTGCGCCTCAGACACCTCGTAATAGTTTTGGATGAACTCTTCCAGAATGGATTCGTGAGACGTGTCGCTCCAACGAGCCAGCAGTTGATGTTTCTCGGCGTTGGTGAGCAAAGGTAAGGCGGAGAGCCGCTCGTCCGGGTTGGCTACAACACCTTCGAGCAAAGTCCGCAGGTGGTCGAACAAGCGTCGAATGGTCTCTTCATTAAAGAGGTCCACACTGTATTCGATAAGTCCGGTCAGCCCTTGCGCACGCTCTTCGAGTTGCAAAGTCAGGTCGAAGTGAGTCGCGCCGCTCCACACATCTACGCGGTCGAGCGCGAGGCCGGGCAGTTTCAGATCATCACCCGGTGCGTTCTGCAAGACGAACATCATCTGGAAGAGCGGGGTGAAACTGAGATTACGTTCCGGCTGCAACACTTCGACCAGCATCTCGAACGGAATATCCTGATGCCCGTATGCGCTGAGCGTAACTTCCTGCACACGCCTGAGAAGCTCTCTGAAGCTCGGCTGGCCGGACAGATCAGTACGCAGCACAAGAGTATTGACGAAGAAGCCTATGAGCGGCTCAATCTCGCTCGACTGCCGGTTCGCAATCGGAGAGCCGACAACGATGTCTTCCTGCCCCGTGTAGCGATAGAGCAGAGTTTGAAACGCCGCCAGCAAAATCATGTATAGAGTCACTCCCTCGCGGCGAGCGAGCGTTCTCAGCTCTTCAGTCAACGCTTCGGAGAATTCTACGTTGAAGGCTGCACCACGAAAGGTTAATTCCTTTGGGCGCGGGCGGTCTGACGGAAACTCTAATAAGCGAGGCGCAAGCTCAAGCTGCTTTTTCCAGTAAGCGAGTTGTTCATCCAAAACTTCGCCTCTAAGCCACTCTCTCTGCCACACGGCGTAGTCCGCATATTGAATCGCCAACTCCGAAAGCGGAGACGCCTCGCCTTGCGTATAGGCCGAATAGATGGTCCCAACTTCACGCACCAAAACACCCATAGACCAGCCGTCAGAGATGATGTGGTGCATCGTAAAGAGCAGCAGATGATCTTCTGTGCCGAGCCGCAGCAGAGTGGCGCGCAGCAACGGGCCTTGCGCAAGATCGAAGCTCTTCTGTGCTTCGGCGTTCGCCAATCTCCACGCTTCCGTCTCCCTGTCTGCGTCCTTCAGCCCTTCGAGATTCAACAGGGGCATGGCAATGGTCTGCTCAGGCAGGATGATTTGCGCGACCTCGCCCTGCTCCTCGCGGAAGACCGTGCGCAGAGATTCGTGTCTGCGCACGATTTCATTCAACGTCCGCTCAAGAGCCTCCATATCAAGCGGCCCGCGCAATCGCAGTGCGGTCGGTATGTTGTAGATGGAGCTGCCCGGCTCAAGCTGGTCCAGAAACCAGAGACGCTGCTGTGCGAATGAGAGCGGCAAAACTCGCTCTCTGGATATGGGCACGATAGGCGACGCAAGTTTGGCTGGTCCCGCTTGACTCGACGGCTCGATCCACGCCGCCAGTTCGGCAACCACAGGATTTTCAAAGAATCGCTTCAAGGGCAGGTTGACATTGAAGGTTTCGCGCACGCGAGTGATGACCTGCGTGGCCAGCAAGCTGTGCCCGCCCAACTCAAAGAAGTTGTCATAGACGCCGACCTGCTCGATGCCCAGAACGTCGCAGATGATCGCGGCCAGAGTTTCTTCGACGGGCGTGCGCGGAGCAACATAAGAACTCTCGCTCTCATGGGCTACATAATCCGGTGCGGGCAACGCATGTCGGTCAACCTTCCCGTTAGTCATCAACGGGAACTCGGTCATCGAAACGAACGCCGAAGGAATCATATACTCCGGCAGTTTCTCGCGCAGGTAGCTGCGCAACTCCTCGCTCGTCGGCGGCGCAGCTTGCGCGGCAATGATATAGGCAACGAGTCGTTTATCGCCGGGCACATCCTCACGCACCAGCGCCAGACATTCACGCACAGCCGCGTGCTTACCAAGAGCCGCTTCCACCTCTCCCAACTCTATTCGATAGCCGCGAAGCTTGACCTGCTGGTCTCTACGTCCAATAAACTCTATCGCCCCGTCAGCCCTGTATCGCGCAAGGTCTCCTGTCCGATACAGACGCGCCCCTGCTTCCCGGCTGAAGGGATTGGGAGTGAACTTTTCCGCCGTCATCTCCGCACGGTTCAAGTAGCCGCGTGCTAACCCGTCGCCGCCCGTGTACAACTCCCCGACCATACCGATGCCGACAGGCTCCAGCCGTTCGTCAAGAATGTAGACTTGCGTATTCGAGATCGGTCTTCCAATCGGCACACTCCCGTCATGTTCCTCCTGTCCTACACGGTGGCAGCAGGTGAAAGTGGTGTTCTCCGTCGGCCCGTAGCCGTTCGTCAAACGGCACCTGTCGGCTTCCCTCACGAACCGCTCCACATGCCTGACGCTGAGAACGTCACCTCCGGCCAGCAAGTGCCGCACGTTTTTCAGATCGTCCAGACGGTGGTCCACCATCAGGTGAAAGAGACCCGCCGTTAGCCACAGCATCGTCACATGCTGATTGCGCACGAGCGCGCCGATCTCTTCCAGCGAAGCAATGCCCGGAGGCATCAACACCAGACGCGCACCGTTGAGCAGAGCGCCCCAAATCTCACACGTCGAAGCGTCAAACGAGACAGGAGCTAGTTGAAGGAAGACCTCATCGGACGAATAGTCGGCATAGTTTGTTTGCTGGACCAAACGAGCAACGGCGCGATGAGAGACGCAGACGCCCTTTGGTATGCCGGTCGAGCCGGAGGTGTAGATGATGTATGCTAAGTTCTCCGAGTTGACATTGTTCGGCGGGTTCTCCGTGCTCTCACCGCTTATCAACTCCCAATCGGCGTCGAGGCAGACCACCTGTTGTGCGAACGCGGAGTCCAAATGCTGCTCCTGTGTCAACAATACTGGGACCAGCGCATCGTCAACCATGAAAGCCAGCCGCTCGTGCGGATAGGCCGGATCAAGCGGCACGTATGCTCCGCCAGCTTTCAGGATGCCAAGCAGCCCGACCACCATTTCTACAGACCGATCCACCATCAGACCGACGCGCACGTCCGGTCCCACCCCCAGCCCGCGCAGATAGTGGGCCAACTGATTCGCACGCAGATTCAGTTCCCTGTAAGTCAACTGCTCTGCTTCAAAGCTCAACGCTACAGCGTCCGGCGTTTCCTCCGCCTGTCTCTCGAACAACTCGTGTATGCACGAATCTTTAGGGTAATCGGTGGCGGTTTCATTCCACTCCACGAGCATCAGGCAAGATTCACGCTCGGTCAAAAAAGGCAGTTGTGAAATGCGCCCTTCTGGATTGGCAGTGATGCTTTCAAGCAAGGTCCGAAAATGCTCTGCCATGCGAGCTACTGTCGCGTCGTCGAACAAATCCGTGTTGTACTGCCACAAGCTTCTCAGCCCGTCCGGGGTTTCAGTCAGCTCCAGTGCCAGATCAAACTTCGCCACTTCGTTGTCCGCTTCTATCAAGCTCAACTTGAGTCCCGAAAGCTCAATGGCTGGCATCGGAGCGTTCTGCAAAGCAAACATCACCTGCACCAACGGCGTGTGGCTCAAGCTCCTCTCCGGCTGCATCTCCTCCACCAACTTTTCAAACGGCATCTCTTGATGTGCATAGGCCGATAAACAGACTTCCCTCACCCGACTCAACAACTCTCTGAAGCTCACTCGTCCATCCAGTTGTGTTCTCAAGACCAAAGTGTTCGCGAAGTATCCGATCAATGGTTCTGTCTCGGCACGATTACGATTGGCTATAGGAGAGCCGATGAGAATGTCCGCTTGATTGGTGTAGCGATAGAGCAGCACATAGAAGGCTGCCAGTAATGTCATGTAGAGCGTTGCATCTTCTTTGAGAGACAGTTCTCTTAGGTCTTCATGTAGCTTCTCCGGCAGGATCAAGGTTTGTGTTGCAGCACGAAACGTCTGCACAGACGGTCTTGCCTTTTCCATCGGCAGCTCAAGGACGGGCAGGTCGCCGCTCAACTGTTGCCGCCAGTAGGAAAGTTGCTGTTCGAGAAATTCTCCACTGAGATATTCTCTCTGCCAGAGAGCATAATCAGCATACTGCACAGCAAGCTCTTCCAGTCTTGACGCTTCACCTCTGGTGTAAGCCTCGTAGAGTGCTGCCAACTCTCTGATCATCACTCCGATGCTCCATCCGTCCGAGATGATGTGATGCATCGTTAGTAACAGTACATGCTCATCCCGTGAGAGTCGCAGCAGGTGAGCGCGAAGCAGTGGACTCTGTGTGAGGTTGAAAGGAGTCAGCGACTCCTTTTTCATCAACAACTGCACCTGTTCCTCTCGCTCCACTACCGGCTTAGTCGTCAAATCCTCGACCGATAGCGACAGATGACAGGTCGCAGCGATTAACTGTGCAGGCTGGCCGCCTACAACCACGAAGGAAGTGCGCAACGCTTCATGTCGCCGCACGATCTCATTGAGGCTGCGTCCCAGTGCTGCCACATCCAGTTGGCCCGATATGCGCAAGGCTCCGGCTATGTTATATGCGGCGTTGCCCGGCTCAAGCTGGTCCAGAATCCAGAGACCCTGCTGTGCGAATGAGAGCGGCAAATGCTCCCGCCTCTCTCTCGGCAAGATGATGTCAGGCCGAGCCGCGCCGTCAACGCCCTCTTCTTCGAGCAGATACTCGAACAACTCAAGCTTGTCAGCGTCCAGCCCCGCCGTGTTCAGAAAGTCTTTCGGCTCACTCATGTGTTATTTCTCTCCCGGCGCTTCCTTTCCAGTTCCTTGCCGACCTCCAACGCAGAGATGCCCTTGACCTTTTGCAGTACCCTCGCAATCTTTTCGGTCTGCCCCGGTTGTGCTTCAAAAGGGATGATGGCGAGCGCGAGATCGGCGATGGTGTTCGACTCGAATATCACTCTGAGCGGCAACTCCATGCGAAAGATGCGGCGCACGTTGGAGAGCACGCGTGTCGCTATCAGCGAGTGCCCGCCGAGTTCAAAAAAGTTGTCGTGGACGCCGATTCGCTCAACGCCGAGCAGTCTGCGCCAAATGTCTGCCAGCGCCTCCTCAATCGGATTTCGGGGTGCGGCGAACTCTGCGCCTGACTGCGGTCCTACGCGCGCGGGCGAGGGCAAGGCGCGACGATCCACTTTGCCGTTAGGCGTCAGGGGCATCTCTTCCAACACGACGAAAGCAGATGGGACCATGTATTCCGGCAGACGTTCTCTCAAATAACTGCGCAACTCACTCGCCGTCACAGAGCGTTCCTTATCGGTTGGGACCACATAAGCCACCAGAGACCGCTCGCCCGCCACATCTTCTCTGGCGAGAACAACCGCCGCTCCCACCATCTCATGCGCCGACAGCGCCGCTTCGATTTCCCCCGGCTCGATACGAAATCCGCGAATCTTGACCTGATAGTCTATCCTCCCCAGAAACTCAATCTGGCCGTCTGCACGATAGCGCGCAAGGTCTCCTGTGCGATAGAGTTGCGCTCCCGGTGAAGAGGAAAATGGATGAGGGATAAATCTCTCGGCAGTTAAATCTGGACGCCTCCAATACCCGCGCGCTAATCCGTCGCCTCCAATGTAAAGCTCACCCGCGATGCCTACTGCCACCGGCTCAAGCCTGCTGTCCAGCAAATAAGTTTGCGTGTTCGACAGTGGACCACCAATCGGGATGGTCAAAGCATCTTCACATACTTCCTCTACCTCGTGCCATGTCGCGTAGGTCGTGCTCTCCGTTGGACCATAAACGTGTTGCAGGTGCGCAGGTGCGCCTGCCTCCAACACCTTCCTGACCCATTTCGGCTCGACCGCTTCGCCTCCGAACAGTAGTTGCCGCACTGTCTTGAAGGCAGAGGGCGCGCTGGCGGCCATCTGGTTAAAAAGCGCAGTTGTCAGAAACACGATGCTGATTTCATGCTCAAGAATCTGCGCAGCAAAATCATCCGGCGAGAGCAACGAATCCTTGCTGATGATGACCAGTTGCGCTCCGTTCAAAAGCGCTCCCCATAGCTCAAAGGTGATGGCATCGAACGAAGAGCTGGAAGCCTGCGTGATGCGGTCGGAGGCTTGAATCTCTATGTAATTGGTCTCGCGCACAAGTCTGACGACAGCGCGATGAGGGATCGCTATGCCTTTAGGCTCGCCCGTCGAGCCGGAGGTGTAGTTGACGTAGGCTATGTTCTCACCCGTCACATGGCTTAAAGGATTTTCGCGGCTCTCATCAGCAAACCTGTCAGCCTCCCCATCCATATATACAACTTGCCCAGAGAACGCGGGCAACTTATTCGCAAGCGCACTCTCTGTGATGACGACAGAGAGTTGCGCATCGCTGAGCATGAAGTCGAGGCGAGTGGACGGATATAATGGGTCCAGTGGAACATACGCGCCGCCCGCTTTGAGAATGGCGAGAACGCAGACAACCATCTCAACCGAGCGGTCCAACATAAAGCCAACGGGCTGCTCTTCTCTGACACCTATCGAGCGCAGATGATGTGCCAGTTGATTGGCTCTCTCGTTCAACTCACGGTAAGACAATCGCTCACTTCCGAAAACTATTGCGACAGCATCGGGTGCGAGTTCAACCTGTTCTTCAAACAGTTGTTGAAGTGATTGCTCATCGGGATATGGCCTCTCCGTTGAGTTCCACTCTTCCAGCACGCGCCGCCGTTCGTCTTCACTGAACAACTGCACGTCGGCAAGGCTCTGATCGGGATTCGTCGTAATGTCCAGCAGTAAGTTTTTTAAATGACCGAGCAGGCGTTCAATCGTGGCATCGTCGAAACGATCATTTACGTAGAGCGCTTGCAACAGCAACTCCGTGCCGGGCAGCGCAGCTATTGTCAAAGGATAATTAGTGCGCTCGAAAGATTGGATGTCACTCAGCTTCAATTGCCCGTTCCGCTGAAGCAACGCAGCGTCAACCGGATAATTCTCGAAGACCAGCAAGCTCTCGAATAAAGCCTGCTCGCGCGGCACGTCGCTCCACCCTTGCACCTCCACGAGCGAGCTATACTCGTAATCGCGCAGGTTGACCAGTTTGGCTTGCAGGTTTCTGAGCCAAGAGAGCGCGGGCATCTCTGGCGAAACCTGCACGCGCACGGGCAACGTGTTGATGAAGAGACCTGCTATTGAATCCACTCCGGCCAACGTAGGCGGGCGGCCTGACACGGTCGTTCCGAAAACCACATCATCTTCCATGCTATAGCGACTGAGCAGCAACGCAAACGCCCCATGCACCAGAGTGCTTAGTGTCAGTTGAGACCTTCGGGCAAAAGCCTGTAGGGATGCCGTCTCTTCCGGCGTGAACCGCGCCTCTTGTTTCTGGACCTTTAACTGCTCCTTCTCGCCGCTCGTCGCAGGCCAACCGGCTGTCAACGGCGTCGGCGTGGTAAAGCCTTTTAGTTCGGCTCGCCAGAAGAGTTCGGCTTTTGAGGTGTCCTGTTTCTGCAACCATGCGATGTAGTCACGGAAGGGATGCAAGACTGAAGCAGAAGACAACTCTTCACCCCGGCACAGCGTTTCGTAAGTCACCAAAAGTTCGCGCAACAGCAACGCCACAGACCATCCATCCAGCAGCAAGTGATGATGCGTCCAGATAAAACGATGAGAATCTGAGGCCGTGCGCAGAAGCGCCAGACGCATCAACGGCGCACGATTCAACTCGAAGGCGCGTTGCCGGTCTTCGTAGATGAACGATTCCAGCAAACGCTCCTGCTCGGCAGGTGCAAACTCGCGCCAGTCATGTTGGTCCAGCGTCAATGAAACATCCCTTTGGACCACTTGAAGCGGCTCGTCCAGATTCTCCCAGATGAAGGCGGTGCGTAAAATAGCATGACGCGCTGCGACTTGTTGCCAGGCTTCAGCGAACGCAGCCGCATTCAGGTCTCCATCGAGGGCGCAACTCAGTTGCTCTATATACATGCCCGCTTCGGGCGCGTAGAGGCTGTAAAAGAGCATCCCCTGCTGCATAGGCGAGAGCGGATAGATGTCAGCCACCGGGACAACTGTTTTCAGCAACTCGTCAAGCTTTCGCTGGTCCAACTTCGCCAGTGGAAAGTCGGAAGGCGTGTAGCCGCCTGCTCCGGGCGACAGGCAATGCTCGATGATCTCCCTCAAAGCTTGCGCGAAAGTCTTTGCCAGCCTCTCAATGGTCGCGCTGTCGTGAAGTCCGGAGCTATAGGACCAATCAAGCCGCAGTTCTCCGTTAAAGACACCTGCGTTCACTTCCAGCAAGTGTGTCCGCCGGTTGCGTCCGTCACGAGTTGGGCCAACCGACTCGCGCGCCAGCCCGAAGATGGAAGCGGATTCCAGCATACGGCCTACTTGACCCAGATAGTTGAAGCTCACGCAGGGCTGCGGCAGAGAGCGCAGAGTGGCAGCCAACTCAGGCTGAGCGTCCGTGTAACGCAACGCCCCGTAATTGATACCGCCGTCGGGTATCGCGCGAAGTTGGTCCTTGATTGACCTCAAAGCTTTTCCCGGCACGGCGGGGTCGTCCAGTTGCAGGAGCACCGGGAAGGCGCTGGTGAACCAACCAACCGTGCGCGAGAGGTTGATGTCTGGAAAGAGTTCTTCCCGCCCGTGGCCTTCGAGTTCCAATAGCAACGCGCTCTCTCCTGTCCAACGCTCAAAGGCGACGACTAAAGCCGTCAGCAATACATCGTTGATCTGCGTGTGATAGACGGGCGGAACCTCTTGCAGCAGTGAGCGCGTTTCTTCAACACTCAGCGCGACAGAGATTGTTCGCGTTGAAGCTTCAAGGTTCGCGCCGCCGGGGTAGTCAACAGGCAAGCTCTTAAACTCTCCAGTCGCCAGAGTGGTCCAGTAAGCAGACGCGTCTTGTGCATCTGCGGAGCGTGCGTGCTTCTCCAGATGCTCAGCCCACGACTTGAAAGATGTGGTCTTCGACGGGGGCTGACAGTGTTCGCCGCCTTGCAGTTGACGATAGAGGCTCGCTAAATCGTCCAGCAGAATACTCCACGAGACACCATCAATAACCAGATGATGAACTACGACGAGCAAGCGAGGCGCGCGTCCTTCGCCAAGCTCAAACAGTACGGCTCTTAACAACGGCCCGTCAGTCAGGCTGAGTTGAGATTGCGTCTCTACGGCGACTGCTTTGATTGTCTCAGGCTGTTTCTCTTCCGCCACCCCGGATAAATCTACCGTGCGAAGTTGGAACTGTTCGCCCGTATACTCCTTGATGAATGCGCGCCATCCTTCGGTCTCTCGCACAAAACGCATCCGCAAGGCATCGTGATGAAAGATCAGGTGGGCGAGAGCCTGCTCCAACAAATCAGCTTGCAACGGGCCGCGCGCTTCGAGCAGCACAGCCATGTTCCAATGGTCTGCGG
>JBAWGU010000080.1:0-3309 GCA_049593215.1 Pyrinomonadaceae bacterium | reverse complement strand
GCCTTCTTCTGAATCGCGCGCAAGGCGTCGGAGATAAAGGCTGTGATGTGGTGCGTGGCGGTGTGCCCGTCAGCGAAGGCTTGATAGAGTTGAAAGTCAGGCAGTTGCAGGCAACTGAGCGGCGAGTGAAAGTTGTAGCCTGTGTCTATGCCAATCGCGCTGTGAAAGATGTAGATGCCGTGACGGCCTAAACGTCCGCGCAAGGGGAGAAAGTTTGTCGGCGTGTGTCCGAAGAGACATGGCTTGCCGCGATAGTTTTTATAAAAATCCATGTCGCGCGACCAGAGCAAACTGTGCTGGTCTGTCTCGCGCGGATGCTTGCCGTGGTCCAGCCCTGCATGAACGTAGAGCGCATAGTCGTCTTCGTGATAGAAAGGCAACTGGCGAAAGAATTCCATGTGCTCTTCAGGAACGCGCTCTTTAATAAGCGCGCGCGCTTTATTGAAACATTCTTCCGTCTCTATCTCCAGAAGGCTCTCCGTGTACTGCTCGAAAGTTTTTTCGCCTCCGGTGACGGGCGTGAGCCAGAGTGAAGAGAGAGAGTCAACGAAGTCGAGCATCATCTGTTCGTGATTGCCGCGCAGGCAGATGACGCGCTCTGGATTTCCATTCTTGAGCTTGATCACATCCGAGACGACGCCGGGCGCGTCCAAGCCTCTGTCAATCAGGTCGCCAAGAAAGACGAGGGTGTCTTTCGCTTCATCGCGCGGAAGCATTTCGATGAGGGCGGCGAGTTGAGCGCGGCGGCCATGTATGTCTCCGATGACAAAAGTTTTCATCCTTTCCTGGTCCCGCCCTTCTCACGGTTAGCGTCTATGTGCTGCATCAACTCTATGAAGCGCGGGTCGTCGCGCAGAGGCTCCCAGATAGGATTTGATTCAAACCACGGCTTGTTCTCGTTGCCGATGCTGATGGCGTGCTCAAGCCACTCGAACGCTTCATCCTTCATCCCTTCCATTGCATAAGCGGAAGCGAGCCAGTAAGGAACATCGTGGTCCGCCTGCGCTACCTCTTTGACTCGCTCGGTCAACTGCGCCCGCGCCTCTTCGTGACGGCCCAGCGCGCTGAGCGCCATCGCGTAATGCGGGCGCACGCCGTCCATCCCCTGATGCTTCTCAAGCATCTCTTTGAAAATATCTGCGGCGGCCTGCGGGTTGCCGTGACGAAAGAGCGTCGTCGCGCGGAAAGTTTTTATCAAAGGATGGTCAGGCTCTACGGCTGCGCCCTGGTCCAGCTCTAACATCGCATCGTCGTAGCGACCCTGATACATGAAGATGCGCGCGCGGTTGTAGCTAACGACGACGCGCTCCGCAGGGTTGAGGCGCAGCATACGGTCAAAGGCGCGCAACGCTCTATCATATTCGCCGTCGAGCCTGTAAAGATACGCGCTGGTGAAATGCACGCCGACATCATTCGGCGCATCGCGTCTGAGCTTGGCGACAGCCGCGCGCGCCTTATGCTTCTCGCCGCGAAAGAGATAGAGATAGACCATGTGCATGTGCGCTTCCAAATTGTTCGGGTCGAGCGCGAGTCCCTTCTTGAAAGCTGCATCGGCCTGCGCATAATCCTCAACATCGCCCATCCCCTTGATGATGAGGTTCGCGTAGCAGCCGCCGAGCGCGCAATAAGCGAGCGCAAAGTTTGAATCGAGTTCGACCGCGCGTTGAAAGTGCCTGACGGCCTCTTCGACATCTTCGTTAGCAAGCGTGTGATAGATGTAGCGTCCCATCGCATCGCGCCCGCGTAAATATTCTTCGTAAGCCTCTGCGTTTGCGGTCGCCTGTTTCTCAAGATAAGCTTTTTCATCCTGCGTCAACTCAAGGCGCAATCCGTTGCAGATATGCTGCGCGATGGTGTCCTGCACCATGATGATGTCGCGCGCGTCAGCATCAATGCGATCACTCCACAGCATCTCGCCCGTGTTCACGTCAACAAGCTGAGCGTTGACGCGTATGCGCTCGCCCGCCCGCAGGAATCCAGCAGAGAGAATCGCGTCCACGCTCAACTCGCGCCCCGCCACGCGCGGGTCAAGCTGCTGCCCCTGATAACGCATGATTGAAGATGAAGGACGCACGACGAGAGAGCGCACGCGCGCAAGCTCCGTGATTACAGCGTCTGCGAGAGAGAACTCGTAGAAACTTGCTTCCGGGTCGTTGCTAAGATTTCTGAACGGCAGGATCGCAACGCTCTTACGCTCGCGGTCGCCCAGACTCGTGAGCGGCGTTTCGTGTATGTCATGCTGCGTGACTTGCGGATTGGAACGCGGCGCGGTCGTCTGCGGCTCTGTGCTGCCGGTCATGCTGCGTAGCCAGCGCAGAGCGCGCGAGACAGGACTCTGCCCTACCAGATGGCGCGGCGCAACGGGAGTGACGCCTTCGATCATCTCCGCATTCTCCGCGCTCGTAGAGATTTCGCGCAGCACTACGCGCAGGTCGTCGCGTAGCTCGGAGATTTTCTGATAACGATCACGCGGGTCTTTGGCAAGCGCGCGATCAAGAATCTGTTGCAGGCGCGGCGGAACGGGGTCTGGCCGCGCTTCCGCAAGCGGCTTCGGCTGGTCGTAAATAACGGCGTGGCGCACGTCAACGCTGGTCTTGCCTTGAAACGGCCAGATGCCCGTGAGCATCTCGTAGAGCAACACGCCTGTCGAGAAGATGTCAGCGCGATGGTCCACACGGTCGCCGCGCGCCTGCTCCGGCGCGGCATAGGTCGCAGTCCCGTAAGGCACGCCGACTTCGGTCAACTGCGTTTGATGAATTCCGTCAGCCGCCGCCGCATCATCATCTAAAAGTTTAGCGAGACCGAAATCGAGAACCTTTACCTGCCCAGCGCTGGTGACCATCACGTTGCCAGCTTTAACATCTCTGTGAATGATGCCGCGCGCGTGGGCTGCTGCGAGAGCGTCCGCCGTTTGAATCGTGATGAGAAGCGCGCTCTTTAACTCTAAGGGGCGTCCGCCGACTAGCTGCCGCACGTTGCGGCCTTCGACGTACTGCATCGTTATGAAGTGCAAGCCGTCCTGATCGTCCAGATCGAAGATGGTGCAAATGTTCGGATGGTCCAGAGCGGAAGCCAGCCGCGCTTCGCGCTCGAAGCGTTTGAGGTTGGCCTCTCTGACAGTCAGCTCCGGCGGCAGCACTTTGATGACCACCGTGCGGCCCAGCTTCGTGTCGAGAGCCTTATAAACTGTTCCTTGCCCGCCCGCCCCAATCTTTTCAAGGATGCGGTACTGGAGCAAATTTGTGCCAATCATTTTTTTAAGAGGGGGAAGAGGGGAAATGGGTAAAAGGGGAAAAGGAAGAAGCAAGC
>JBAWGU010000079.1:0-12399 GCA_049593215.1 Pyrinomonadaceae bacterium | reverse complement strand
GTAATGTACAAATAGGCGGGAATGTAATGTGCTTTTTCAGCCGTGAAATACCTTACTTTTGTTCGGGAATGTGGTTGGGGTTAAATGAAAGCTAAGTTGAAGGGCGTAACAGTATATTTCTCGCCCGATGAGTATAAACAGATCAAAGCCAAGGCGAAGCTTTATGAGCGCACTCTCTCAAGCTTCATCCGTGAGTACCATTGCGGACTGCCCCCAAGCAGGCGGGGTGCTCCGAAGAAGCGTAATGGAGAAACAGAAATTGAGCCACAAAGCACACTGAGACAGGCGCGGCATAAGCCCGGCGAGAAGGCAAAAGACCAGCGTAACGGGACGCTATTTGAGTTGAACTAAGAGTATCTAACGACTGAGTGCTTTGACGAACTCGCGGATGTTTTTCAGTGCCGACTCGTCGAGTATGACTTCGGTCTCGCCTAGCTTCATCTCGATTTTGCGTCCGGCGGCAACACGCTCCAGTGTGCTCTGCATTAGCACAGCCACCGCTTTCTGCTTCTCGGTCTCTCGGTTCGCGTAGGGGTTGATAATCATTCGCGCGCCACTGGTCCGCAAGGTCGTGCGTTTGCCATCCACGAGGAAGCCGAAATCCATCTCGTAATCGAAGTTGACTCCGCCCGAATAAGGAGTGGTGAACTCCGCCGTGATGGACACCCCCAAGTCTTGCTCCATGTAATCGGGCTTGCGCGCTAGATTAACTTCGCCCGCGAGCGCCATCTCAAGATTGGTGGCGATCTTGATAGGCAACATTCGCACAGTGCGCTTACCCGAAAAACGGTCATCCTTTACCTCGACCGCGCTGGGTGCTTTTCCGCCGCTCGCGCTGCTCTCGCGGCGTTGTTCTTGACCAAGAACAGCGGTAACTGTAAGGGCAATAGTGAGGGTGAATATTAGAGATCGAGGCATTAAAGTTAGTCCTTTCTTGAGTTATTAAAAATGTTATGAGCTGTCACTTGGTGGAAGAGTTTTCACTACCTGTCGGACATTCATGGTTGCCGAGATGACCGTTCATCTCAAGCTGCAATAATTCCCTCCCCAAGCTACTCATGCCGGAGAGAGGTTCGCTTGGCATCTGATAGCCACAGCGAGAGCACGGCACCAGCAGATGCACGTTGATGTTTCCGTCATGCTGTCTGATGGCGAGAAAAGATAGATTATTAATCACCGCCCCACGCACATGGTTGTTCGGGTCAACGTCACTCTCCTCAAGAATCTCGTAATCCGGTCCGAACATCTCTATGAGCTTCAAGCGAAGCCCTTCTCTCAAGCTCACTCGCTTATACCTGAGTGCCTCTTCCCGCAATTTCTCCAGTTCGCCTCGCCATGCAAGGAGGGCTGTGGTGTAAAGAGATCTCTCGCGGTTCATACCAACTCGACTCCCCTACAATGCGTGCAAGCGAGCAATTTATTTGATATTGTCCTTTGACCGATTATGAATAAAGCGGGTGGCGAGCAAGGCTAATGCCGGTCGCCGCGAAGCTCACGGTGAGACTTCCGGCGGTTCATCTCACCGAAGCCATGCTAAACCATTATTGGTTTAGCAGCAAGAGTGATTACAAGATTTGTGTCCTGTCAGGAAAGGAGATTTCCTGATGGGGCGTTATCACCGACAGAAGCCCGCCCGTTTAGCCGAGAAGCTGTTGCACATACGCAAGGCCCTTGGGCTGTCTCAGAACGAGATGATCAGGCACTTAGGGCTGGAGGATGAGATCACGCAGAGCCGGATCAGCGGCTATGAGATGGGCACGCGCGAGCCGAGTCTGCCAACATTACTCAAGTACGCGCGCTCCGTGGGTATTTCCACTGATATACTAATTGACGACGATTGTGATTTGCCCATAAACCTACCAGATGTATCGAGGCGTCGCGGCGTCCAACACCTCTCGACAAGCTAATATCTTCCAAGTTAGAGATTGATCTGATATTCTCTGTTCGCTGAAATTCAGTTCTCTTCACTTTCTTCAAGTGGTCAAGCTTCTAGACCCACACCTAATTCATGCAGCTATTTTCTCACTAAATTGGCAGGGATTAATTATGGCACATCGAGGTGATTTGACAGCACGAATGGTCGAGCTACAACTTTTGCTCACCGAAAGGGCCTACTCACAACGCGAACTGATCGCGTACTTCAAAGTTGATCGTAAAACCATCAAACGTGATATTGACATCTTGTCCGCCTATTACCCGATCCTTGAAGAGCAGGATGGGCGCGAGATTCGTTATCGCTTCAGCGAAGAGTACAAATTCGCCTCGCCGCCGTTTACGCCTTCGGAACTGGCGACGCTCTTACTCGCGCAGGAATCAATTGCCGCAACTGGGCTGACCGCTTTGGGAACGCCCTTCGCTGCACACGCCCGTCGGCTGCTGACCAAAGTCCGCGCCTCATTACCCGAAAGGCTGCGCGGACTGCTAAGTGCGCTCGCTGTTGTTTACGGCTCCGCTCACACGCCTGCTAAAGACTTTGCGCCATATGCTGAAATAATCGAGCAATTAACTGATGCTGCCCTCAACGGCCAACGGGTGCTCCTGCGCTATCAAAGCCTAACGGATAATGTAATAAAGGAGCGCATGGTAGAACCCTACTGTGTCTATTTCGATCCTGACGGGGCGACCTTGAAGCTCATTGGATACGACTCATTGCGCCATGATGTCATTCCCTTCTCCGTTGACCATATCCGCTCGCTGAAAGTCACAGACGGAAAGTTCGCGCGACCGCCGGATTTTGATTTGAGTTCATATCTCACCGAACATTGTTTTAACGGGATACATGGTTCGCCTGTGACGGTGCGCCTCCGCTCCTACGGAACGACGGCGCGTATCTTCGCCGAGCGGCAGTTTCACCCTTCCCAAAGACTAATTGAGACGACCCCACGAAATAAGATGGAAGAGGAAACAACGACGATTGAGATGCGTGTTGCCGGGGGACGCGGTCTGGCGCGTTTTATCTTGAGTTGGACGCCGGAAGTCGAGGTGCTCTCTCCTGCAACATTACGAGAAGAGGTCGCCGCCGCGCACCGCCGTGCGCTCGCCCGTTTGACTGAGAAAGAAAAATAGTTGCTCCACGCCGCCGACGTTGCCCCGTACTCTCCCGATGTCGGTTATATCATCTCGCTTGAGGATAAAGGAGCGAAAGATGAATACGCCCCACCCTAACATTGATTTGTATATTTTCTGGGCGAAGACGAGCCACGATGCGCACAATCCGCACGCATTTCACCCGCTACTGTGTCACATGATTGACGTAGCTATAGTCGCACGCGAGATGTGGCGGCAAGTTCTGCCTGGAGCGGCGCGGCATCGCATCGCACAAGCATTTGGGTTAGATGTGGATTCAGAGGTACTGGAGGCAATCGTTGCATGGATCGCTGGACTGCATGACTTAGGCAAAGCGTCGCCGCCTTTCGCTTTGCGTGATGATAGTCGAGCAACCAGAAACCTGCATCGGCTTTACACCAACACTCCTTTCAAGCGTCCGCTTCATGTACCCCAAGCGCGAGAAGCTCCACATGGATACGTGACCGCTACTGAACTGCCTTACATCTTGATAGAAGACTTCGGTTTTCCGCCAGCTTTGGCCGATGGCATTGGAATATTGATCGGCGGTCATCACGGCGTCTTTCCGCGTAGCGAACAGACCGAAGGGATTAGGAACAGCGGAGAGAAGCGTGGCAGCGTGGCGTGGGCGAATGCACGTCGTGCGCTGGCGATTGAGTTAGCTGCTTTGCTGGTGATTCCCATGCCAGTTTCTCTTGCCTACAACCTCGCGCTGGATAACGCGACAACCATGATACTAGCTGGCGTTGTCTCAGTCGCTGACTGGATCGGGTCTAATGCGACTTACTTTCAATGCGCCAGCGAAGTTACTGATTCAGACGAGCCGAAACGCATAGACGCTAAAGATTATCTCAACAAAGCGACAGGTTACGCGCGCAAGGCTTTGGGTGAACTCGGTTGGCTCGGTTGGCCTGAGCCAGAGGCGCATCGTAAGTTCGAGGAGCTATTTCCGCAGTTCAAGAATTACTCGCCCCGTGACCTGCAAACACAGGCTGTCGTAATCGCCCGAAAACTCGATGCGCCAGGCATCGTCGTCATCGAAGCGCCGATGGGTGAAGGCAAGACAGAAGCAGCAATGTATCTGGCCGATCACCTAAACGCGCAGCTAAATCAGCGCGGCTCTTATTTCGCTTTGCCCACGCAGGCGACGAGCAATCAAATGTTCAAGCGGGTGCGCGAATTTCTCGAACAACGTTACCCTAACAAAAACGTCTTGTTTCAACTGCTGCACGGGCACGCTGCGCTTTCAGCAGAATTTCAGTTACTAAGAGAAGAAGGAGACAAAGCCGCCCGCGCTTTCGATGTGCAGCAGATTGATGATGATGAGAAGCACAAACATAGTGATTGCACGCCGAGCGTTGTGGCTGCCGAATGGTTCACGCACCGAAAGCGTGGGTTGCTTGCGCCGTTTGGCGTCGGCACGGTGGATCAGGCTTTGATGGCTGTGCTGCAAACCAAGCATGTCTTCGTCCGACTTTTCGGACTTGCGCACAAAACGGTCATCGTGGATGAAGTCCATGCCTACGATGCTTATATGTCCACCCTGCTGGAGCGTTTGCTTGAGTGGCTGGCTGCGCTCGCTTCGCCCGTCGTGCTGCTTTCCGCTACACTCCCCCGAAAGAGACGCGATGATCTCATTAAGGCTTATCTGAAGGGACTCGGCTCTGGCAACGCAATCCAACCACAGACCAACGAAGTTGCGAATGAGCAAGATCGCTATCCGCGCATCAGTTGGGCGACAGCCGAAACGCGCGGCGTGCGCCATATTCAAACATCAGCGCAGAACACGCGCATACTCAATCTGGAATGGGTGGATGGTCGTCTGCCAAAGGATAGCTCCGGTGTGTTCGCTTTAGGCGAAAAGTTAGAGGAAGCCTTGAAAGATGGCGGTTGTGCAGCGGTCATCTGTAACACTGTGCAACGCGCGCAGGATGTTTACAAAGCCCTCAAGTCTTATTTTCCTATCGAGACAGATGACGGCCTGCCGCTCGACCTACTGCACGCGCGCTACCTCTTCAAAGATCGCGCCGACAGGGAGGCGCGCACACTCCATCGCTTCGGCAAAGAAGGCGCGAGCATTACGGGTCGCAACGGCTACGAACACCTAGTCAGTCGCCCGCGGCGCGCCGTTCTGGTCTCAACGCAGATTATTGAACAGAGTCTCGATCTTGATTTCGACCTGATGGTGACAGACATTGCGCCCGTTGACTTGATATTGCAACGCGCCGGACGCCTACACCGTCACGAACGCAAGAAAGAATTTCGCCCGCCAAACCTGCAACACCCGACGCTCTGGATTTGCGAACCCGAAATAAAGCCTGACAGCACGCCCGATTTTGGCGTGAGCGAGTATGTCTATGACCGTCATATCTTGCTGCGCTCTTGGCTCGCCGTGCGAGACCGCGCGAATATCACCATCCCTGATGAGATAGAGGAGCTAATCGAGTCTGTTTATGACGCAGAGCGAGTCTGCACACAATCTGAGTTTGAGAAGGTCTGGTATGAGACAAAAGATAAAATGCGAGAAAAGCTAAAGCGGAAAGAGGCCAATGCTAAAAATGTGCGTCTTTCGTCGCCGCTTGATGAGGAATTGCTCGAGGACTTCAATCAACAACTCGAAGAGGATAATCCGGCGATTCATAAGTCATTGCAAGCTCAGACGCGCGATGATGAAACGCCCAGTGTGTCGGTGGTTTTTTTGACTCACGCAGAAATCTTACAGCACTCAATCGCGCCGAAGCCCGATTTAGAAACGATTAGTTTTTTTCTGCAACGCTCCGTGAATCTGGCGATGAGGAGAGCCGTTGACGTTCTTCTCAACGAACAGCCACCGACGGAGTGGCAGGAGACCGCCTTGCTGCGCCATCACAGACTAATCAAGCTCAATGAGAACGGAGAACAGCAGATTGGAGATTACCTATTCCGTGTTCATCCAGAATTAGGAGTCGTCATTGATAAGATTACAGAGGAGAAAATGTAATGCCGAGTTTCAATCTGGTGGAGCAAGCATGGATTCCATGTTTGATGATAGGCAGCGGCGAGCCGCGCGAACTCAGCCTACAAGATACCTTAACGTGCGCTTATGAAGTCCGCGAGATTTTCGATAACTCGCCGCTCGTTACAGTCGCCCTACATCGTCTGTTGCTGGCAATCCTGCATCGCAACTTTGGCCCACGAAGTTTCAATGAGTGGAAAGAATTGTGGAGACGCGGTAAGTGGGATAGCGATGTCATCATTCAATATTTACAGACGTGGCAGCATCGCTTCGAGCTTTTCGATGAGACGCGCCCCTTTTATCAATCCCCACGTTTGCAAAAGGCGGGTAAAGAGAAGAAACGCAGTCAAACTGCTGCGCAAGAAACAGTCGAAGATGTCGATCTACATCCTGTAGCACTGCTTGCGCACGAAGCTGCAACGGGCAACAACGCTACGTTATTTGATCATAGCTTCAAAGAACTTCCAGAGCCTTACTCTCCCGTTACTGCGGCGCGCTATCTGCTGGCGCGGCAAGCCTTCTCTATCGGCTTTGGTAAAAGCTCGCCCTTTTATTTTCAAGACTCGACCTTGGTACGTGGTAGCACCGTACTGGCGTTGGGAAACAACCTCTTTGAGACCTTAGTGCTTAACCTTTTGCCATATAGCGAACAGCGACCAATAACTCAACAGGGTAATGACTTGCCAATTTGGGAGCAAGAAACGCCGGAGCAGCCTGACGAAAATGGCACGGTGGCGAAAGGGTATCTCGATTATCTGACATGGCAAAGTCGTAGGATTCATCTCATCCCTGAAGGCGATCCGCCAGTTGTGCGCTACTGTCAGATGCAACAAAACTTACGACTCGCCGATGAGCCGGAGATTCACGATCCATTCAAATGCTACCGCAAAGACGAAAAGCTTGGCTGGCAACCGTTACCATTGAATCCGACCAAAGCTCTATGGCGTGATAGTCATACGCTCTTTCAGGAATCAAATGGGTCTCACAAGCGACTTGAAGTTTTCAATCACTTGGCTCGTATAAACACTGCGCGGCGGCACGGCGAGATCGAAGCTAAACCTAAATATGCTTTTGCTGTCTATGGCTTTGCGACTGAAATCGGCAAGGCCGCAAGCGTCATTCTGTGGTCGCGTGAAAGATTGCCTTTGCCGCTTGCCTATCTCAACGAGCCAAAGTTGGTTGATGTTTTGGAACAAGCACTCAAGCTAGCACAGGAAATCGCAGAGCCGTTGCGTAAGGGCATCCGACTGTTAGCGAAGCTGTTGCTTGCGCCGCTCTCGGATGCTCCTCAATCCCGCCAACCGGATGAGAAAGATGTGAGCAGGCTGACCGCGAGTTTCGGCGCAGACAGGGTTTATTGGTCGCGCTTGGAAGCGAATTTCAAAAGGCTGCTGGTTGATCTGCCGGAAGAGTACCGCGAAATCGAGGATACAACACAACCTAGTTATCAAGCTCTGACGCTTTGGGCGCGTCAACTAGATGCGACGGCCAGAGATGCTTTTACGATTGTCATCAACAGTTTGAGTGGTTCGGCTAGAGACCTTAAAGCGGCAGCAGAGGCAGAGCGTTATTTCAATTTGCTGATGAGTCAAACACGCAAATCTTATTCATATCTGTTCCCGATAAAATAAAGCTGAGGAGGTGAAGAATGAGTACCGCAATGCAAGCCCCGACGCGGGATGAGCGATTCATCACTGCGTTGGAGCAATTAATTAAACAAGAGGACCGTGCGGCACTGGCGGCGCTGCGACGCGGTTTAGGCAAAGAGCCGGGGACGGCGATGGAGATGCACTCTTACGTCGCGCGATTTACACAAGGGCTGAGCGACTATGCGGAAGCTCCGTATTACATTGTCGCTGCACTCGTCGGGCTTTATCCAACCGAGAGATGGCAGCTTAATGAGGAGAAAGCGCAGACGAACTTGGGTGCGTCGTTCAACTATCTCTCGCCGCCGAAAAGTGAAAATCGGCCAAGCGTTGAGCGGCGTTTCGTCGCCCTTCTGAACTGCAATACGGAAGATTTGCCGGATCATTTGCGGCAAGCGATTAGTCTTCTCAAGTCGAAAGACGTGCACGTTGATTGGTTGCGACTCCTGCGTGACATTAAACAGTGGGAACGTGATGATCGCCGCGCGCAACGCCAGTGGGCGAAAGCTTTTTGGGGAGATGCCACCGACGAAGCGTCAACGACGCAACATGCCAATCTTAATACTGCGCCTTCGTCGCAGAGCGTGGAAACCACAAGTGAATGACAACTCGAAAAGGAGAATCAAGATATGTTCATCGAACTGCACATTATTCAGAACTTCGCGCCCTCGAATTTGAACCGCAGCGACACCGGCTCGCCCAAAGATTGCGAGTTCGGCGGCGTGCGCCGAGCACGTATTTCTAGCCAGTGTTTCAAGCGCGCCATTCGCAGAGATAGCGGCTTCTTCAACGACTTCATTGAGAGAAGTGGAGGTGGCGTGAGAACTCGACGGCTAATTATTGAAATCGCTAAGCGGATTTCCAGCCAAGACCCTGCGCCAGAAAAGACCGTGAAACTTGTGGCTGAAGTCTTCAACGAAGGAGGCATTGAAAGACCCAAAGCCAAAAAGGGTGAAGAAGCAGAAAAAGACAACACCAAGTTGATCCTCTATATGGACAATCAAGCTATAGACAAGATGGCCGCACAGTTCAAAGACAACTGGGAAGACCTCAATGGCAAGAACAAAGAAATCAGAGAACAGACCATTGCCCGATTGGGCGAGATACTTGCGCAATCTGTCAATGTACCTGACATAGCTTTGTTTGGTCGCATGGTCGAGATTGAAGGTAGTAAGCCCTTCGGCAAACTGCAACTTGGCGTTGACGCTGCCTGCCAAGTTGCTCAATCAATCTCAACGCACAAGAGCGGCGTGGAGTTCGATTTCTACACGGCAGTTGATGATCTGCTGCCAACGGGCGAGACTGGCGCGGGCATGATGGGAACAGTTGAATTTAATTCCGCCTGCTTTTATCGCTACGCCAATGTTGATATGGAACAGTTAAAAAAGAATCTCAATGGCGATGAGGCATTGGCAACAGAGACTCTTGAAGCATTCATTCGCGCGGCGGTGCATGCCGTCCCGACAGCCAAACAGAACAGCATGGCGGCGCAGAATCCGCCGTCATTTGTTTTAGCAGTGGCAAGTGATGCTAGGCGGTGGTCATTGGCAAATGCCTTTGAAGCTCCTGTGCGTCCATCCGCAATGAGTGGCTTAGTCGAGTCTTCGATCAAGAAATTGGATGACTATTGGCAACAACTCACAACCGCGTTTGGCGATGGACAGATCGCAGATAAGTGTTACGTCAATCTGTCTGGCAAAGACCTTGAGCATCTCAATGGCTCGCGTGTCGCCAGCGTTGATGTGTTGGTTAAGAAGATGCGAGAGGCTGTGAAGTTCAAAGGCACTGGCGCGGGGAAGGAGAGCTAAAGATGGGCACGCTGCTCTTGCGGCTTGCTGGCCCAATGCAATCTTGGGGGACGCAGAGCCGCTTTTCAATCCGAGACACAGGTCTCAAACCTTCTAAAAGCGGTGTTATTGGTCTGCTCTGCGCGGCGCTGGGTAAACCGCGTGACGAGGCGCATTCGGATAACATCGGCAAGCCGTCTCTGGCACAACTAACGGCTTTAAGGATGGGCGTGCGCGTCAATCATGAAGGCGTGATGCAGAAAGATTATCACACAGCCGGAGGCGTGAATCGGCGCGGTGAAATTTATGGTGTCGTCAAAGCGAGCGGCGCGAAGGGCGATCCTGTCCCTTCAACTCGTTACTATCTCGCCGACGCGGATTTCCTCGTTGGCCTTGAAAGCGAGAACAATGAGCTTTTGCGGCAACTTGATCGAGCTTTAGCGCAACCGCATTGGCAACTCTTTCTCGGTCGCAAGTCATTTGTCCCTGCTTTGCCAGTACGTTTGCCGCGCGAATCGGATGGTTCTTTCTTCCTGTTATCACTCGAAGAGGCGCTGCGTTACGACTGGCCGTTAGACCCTACGTACAAAGAGAGCAAGCTTCGGGTGGTAATTGAGCCGAAGCAAAGCGACCCGGAAGCATTTGAAGTTCGCTGTGACGTACCACTCTCTTTCGCTCGCAGGCAGTTTTCAATCCGTTATGTAAAGACGACTTGGTTTGAACCGGAGGAAGGAGTTGAATCCGATGGCACACGATTCGAATGAGATTTATCTTTCGCGGCTGATTTTGAATCCGCGCAGCCGCGAGGTGCGGCGCGACTTGGGCAATTGCCATGCGCTGCATTGCACAATTCTCAAAGCGTTTCCGACTCTCAACGGAGATGATGAAGCAAAGGCTCGTGAGCGATTCGGCGTGTTGTATCGCTTGGATGTAGATCAGCGCAAAGGTCGGGCGACGCTGCTGGCGCAATCATTGGTTGAGCCGGACTGGAGCAAGTTGCCATTGGATTATTGCCTTGAGTCAACGGATGAAGTTAATCCGGCTTGCAAATCTGTGAGTGAGAGCTATGGGCACTTGCGAGAAGGAATGCGATTGATGTTTCGCTTGCGCGCTAATCCTACGCGGCGCGTCTCAAAAAACAATGCGAACGAGAAGAATCCGCGCTTCTATGGTAAGCGCGTGGATGTTCGAGGCGAAGAACAGCAACTAGAGTGGCTACGGCGCAAGATTGCCGTCGCAGGTTGTAGGTTGATGGCAGTTAGAACCAAGCCGGATGTGTCGAATGTTTTAAGCGCGCCGGAAGGTTACAAAACGGGCTGGCGGCGGCAAGCTGATAACGAATTGCCTTGCGTTGCAGCTTCCGCTGCGGAAAAGAGACGACTCACATTCGCCTCCGTCTTATTTGAAGGCGAGTTGGAAGTGACCGACGCGGAAGCACTACGAAAGGCGCTTGTTAGTGGTATTGGCACGGGCAAAGCATACGGGTTCGGCTTACTCTCAATCTCTCCCATTCAGCATTAACGAATCGGCTGCATAAGCAATACTGCGACTCTGCACGACCTGCTGTGCGCTTCCATTAAATAACGCTCTCTTGAGCTTCTATTAAGGGGAGGAGAAAATGCGACTCAAAGATTTACATCTGCTTCCAAAAGTCAGGGATAGTTTCAGCTATCTCTACGTCGAACATTGCCGGATTGATCGTGAAGCCAAAGCCATTGCAGTACATGATGCTGAAGGCAAGCTGCCAGTGCCCTGTGCGAACCTGACGACGCTGATGCTTGGTCCGGGTACGAGCATCACCCACGCGGCAGTTCAGACCCTTTCAGATAACGGCTGCATGGTCTTATGGACGGGCGAGCAGGGCGTCCGCTTTTACGCGCAGGGACTGGGCGAAACGCGCGCCGCCCGCCACCTGCTGCGTCAGGCATATCTCTGCACGCACGAAAGCCTGCGCCTGCGAGTTGTGCGACGATTATACGAAATGCGCTTCGCGGAATCGCTCGAAGCCAATCTGACTTTACAGCAGATACGCGGGCGAGAAGGGATACGAGTGCGCGAATCATATAGGAAGGCCAGTAGTGAAACTGGTATTGAATGGAGTGGCCGGGCATACAAGCGAGATTCGTGGATGGACACTGACCCTGTCAACCGCGCGCTCTCATCCGCGAATAGCTGTCTTTATGGTATCTGTCATGCGGCTATTGTCTCAGCAGGCTACTCGCCCGCGCTCGGCTTCATACACACGGGCAAGATGCTCTCTTTCGTTTACGACATAGCAGATTTGTATAAAGTCGAAATGACGATCCCACTGGCCTTCCGCATCGTTGCACAGACAGGCGGGATGAACATGGAGGGCGAGATTCGCCGTTCCTGCCGTGATACCTTTCATGAGAAGAGACTTCTTCAAAGTATTATCCCGGACATCGAACGCGCGTTGGATGTTATTGATCCTGCGACTGACTCGGATGTTCCCGATTTTGACGCAGATGAAGCCCTACCCGGCGGACTTTGGAATCCAGACTCCAGCGCCTCGCCCGGCGGGACAAACTGGGCGGAGGAAGCGGAGGAAGGCGGTAATGACGTATGGTCGTAATCATACTCGAGAGCGTGCCTGCAAGTGTGCGCGGCGAATTGACCCGCTGGATGCTGGAACTCCGTGCCGGGATTTTTATTGGCAACATCTCAGCAATGGTACGCGATAAGCTCTGGGAGATGGTCTGCGCCAAACTGGGCGTCAAAGGCGGCGGCTGGCTGATCCACACCTGCGCCACTGAGCAAGGCTACTCCATAAGGAGTTGGGGGCGTACTTCCAAAGCCATCAAAGACTTCGATGGTCTTTTTCTTATCCGTACCTCCTAAATCCTAGAAATTTCCAGTATTGTCTCCACGCGCGTGGAGGTGAACC
>JBAWGU010000078.1:0-1939 GCA_049593215.1 Pyrinomonadaceae bacterium | reverse complement strand
GCCTTTGATTCAAAGGCAAGTCCGCGTACAAATTTTCAACCAGCTCAAAGGGCGCGCACCCAAGCTCTGCTGCGACATCCGACAGCACTTGCTCGCGTGCCGCAGCCGAAAGCGTCACAGGATGATCCGCGCGCGCGCGTGAGAATAGCGTCTGCCGTATCACTGCCGGATCAATCGCGCTGCCCGTCTCAAACACGCAACGATCCGTCAACAACTTAATCAACCCGCGCAGAATTTTATAGTCCGTGCCAACGCCCACGTACTCCTGCAAAGCCTGCTCAAGCTCTGCGCGGCGGTAGCCCTCATGCCTTCTAAACAATTCAATTAAATCCGCCGCGTCCTCTACGGAAGTCGCATTCGCAACATCAATATAGCGCGGCCCTGTACGTTGCCCGCGTTGCCAGCTCAATGCCAGATCAGCCGTCAACATAAAACCGCTCCGTTCGTCGCTTACTGATGTTCTCTTCCGTCGTGTCAGCCGTGACAACTTCGTAGAGGACGGCTTCTTTGCCCGGCTGCTTACGCAGGATGCGCCCCAGTCTTTGAATGTGTTCGCGCGAAGAGCCTGAGCCGGAGAGGACTATCGCAACTGAAGCGTCAGGAATATTGACACCTTCGTTCAAAACTTTCGATGTCGCCAGAGCCAGCACATCCCCTTGATTAAACGCTTCGAGCCACTGCCTGCGCTCCTTGATGTTCGTCTCGTGCGTGATCGCGGGCACAAGGAACTGTTCGGAGATGCGATAGACCATCTCGTTTTCAGCCGTGAAGATCAGCACGCGGTCGCGGCGATGACGCCCGAGCAAACGCGCCAGCACGCGCAGCTTTGCATCCGTGCCAAGAGCAATGCGCTTTGATTCTCTGTAAGCCATCATCGCTCTGCGCCCCGCTTCGCTTCGCGCCGATGCGATGATGAATAGCTGCCACCCTTGCAGGCTGCTCAAAGAAATGCGCTTCTCTTTTAAGAACTCTCGAAAGACGCTTCGCTCCGCTTCATAACGCGCACGCTCGTCCGCGCTCAACGAGACGTGTATGCGCTCCGTCGTGTAATCCGCAAGATACTCGCCCGCGAACTCGTGCGCCTCGCGGCGATAGACTATTGGCCCAATCAGCCTGTCCAACATCTCGTCCGCGCCGTCCGCGCGCTCAGGCGTCGCCGTCAGCCCCAGACGAAAAGGCGCAATCGCCATCTCCGCCGCGTAACGATAGATGCTGCCCGGCAAGTGATGACACTCGTCAAAGATGATAAGTCCGAACTGATTTCCCAGCCGCTCCATGAAGCGAAAGGCGGATGCGTAAGTCGTCACGGTGAGCGCGCCCGTCTCAAAGAAGCCGCCGCCAATTAAACCGACTTCCGCCTGAAAGCAAGAGAGCAGCAGGTCGTACCATTGATTCATCAAATCAATCGTCGGCACGACGACGAGCGTCGAACGCTGCGTCAGGGCAATCGCCATCTGCGCTACCAAACTCTTGCCCGCACCCGTCGGCAGAATCACCACGCCGCAACGCTCATGCTCTTGCCAGAGCTTGATTGCCTGCTCCTGATAAGGTCTAGGCTCAACCGTGAACTGCGTCGGGAAATCAAACTGCTGGTAAGCACGCGCCCCGTCTTCATAAACCGCGCGCTCTCGCCGCAACTCTTTGATGATTTGGCGATAAGCCCACGCCGGAGCACGCCAGCGCAACACTCTCTCATCCCACTTAAAAGCTGAAGGGACACTGCCCGAACGGTCCGCACCGTCCAACACAAGTGTCCCTGAATCAAAGCGTAGGATTAATTGAGCGGAGACCATTCTAAGAGCAAAACTGTAGGGGCAGGGCTTGTCCCTGCCCGTTCAATTTACAGAAGAATTCAAACAGGGATGGACAGGATAGACAGGATGAAAAGCAAGGATGAAGGCGGAAGAATGAAGGATGAGAAGCAGGCTTTTCGTCTTTC
>JBAWGU010000077.1:0-2083 GCA_049593215.1 Pyrinomonadaceae bacterium | reverse complement strand
CCCCTATGCCCCATCCCCCGCTTTTATGAAACGTCTCATCCCCGCACTTCTCATCCTTCTCATACTCATCGCCGTCGGTCTCTACTTTTTCAATCAATTCTGGATTCACCGCTACGACGCGCTCATTGCGCGCAACGCAGTTCATTATCAACTAGACCCTGATCTGGTCTGGTCCATCATCTACGAAGAGACTTATTTCCGATCATGGAAGCATGGCGCAAACGGTGAGATAGGATTGATGCAGGTGACGCCGACAGTCGCTCGCGCGTGGGCCGCAGAGACAGGAATGCGCGATCTTGAAAAACAGATGGCGCGCGACCCTGCGCCCGTGTTGCGCGACCCTGAGAGCAACATCAAGATTGCTTGCTGGTACTTGGAAAAGCTCTACAAGGATTACCGCGATCTGCCGGATGCGGAAGCGCGTATGCTGGCGGGCTACAACGCGGGGCCGAGCCGCGTCGCCGACTGGAATCGCACCACCGAAGGCACGCCGCCGCTCACCGGCGAACAGTTCATCGCGCGTATTGACATCCCTTCCACGCGCGCCTACGTCACTTCAATCCTCGAACGCTACCACGCACTGAAGAACAGTAAGCAGAAAGCTATAAGCAGCCAGCAGCGAACGTTTGACAGAAAGCAGTTGGCAGTAAAAACTGTTGGCAGATGACATATCGCCAACTGCTTAGCGAGAATGCGGATTTCCGTCGCCTGTGGGCGGGGCAAGTTGTTTCTGAGATTGGCGATTGGCTGAACAACGTCGCGGTGCTGGCGTTGACCATTCAACTCGCGGGCGCAGGGCATGAAGCCCGCGCGATTGCGCTCTACGCGATTTCACGCCACCTGCCGCTCTTCCTCTTTGGTCCAATCGCAGGCGTCACGGCTGATCGCAAAGACCGCCGTGCAGTGATGATTGCGGCAGACGTTCTGCGCGCATTTCTCGCGCTCGGATTTTTATTAGCAAGCAGCACAGGCTCGCTCTCGTTTATCTACATTGTCGGCGCATCGCTCTTTGCCGTCTCTGCCTTCTTCAACGCTGCGAAGCGTGCCTCCATTCCCAACATGGTGCGCTCTGCTGAAGGTCTGCTTGCGGCCAACTCGCTCTCGGCTTCGACCACCGCCGCCACCATCGCCGTCGGCTCCGCGCTCGGCGGCCTTGTCTCCACCTTCACCGGACGCTACACGGTCTTTATCATCAACGCCGCGACGTTCCTCATCTCTGCTGAAATGATACGACGCATACGCCTGAGCACTAGAGAGCAATCTCTGAGAGCGCAGGCGTCCCGCCTGCAAAGCGAGCGAACGCTCGCTCACACGACTTCGCATTTTCTCAATACTGAAACTGCCGCTTCTTCTGTTCGCGCCTCACGACGCTCATGGCAGGCGGGACGCCTGCGCTCCCAGGCACAAGCCGCTTCCATTCTGAGACGCGCAGTCTCCGACTTTCGAGAGGGGCTGCCGTATGTTCGCCGCGTTGATGTGTTGTCTGCGATCTTCGTGGTGGCTGCGGGGTGGGGACTTGGCAATGGTGTGGCGCGCGCGCTGTACAGTGTCTATGGAGCGCGTTTAGGTGAAGCGCAGTCGCCTGCGTGGGTGGCGCGTCCGACAGACTTCGGCATCTCCGTGCTCTTTGTGGCGATGGGTGCGGGCGGCGTGCTTGGCGCTCCGCTTGCCAGACGCTTCAACACTGCGGCGGGCAAAGCTCTAGGCTCACGCATGGGCCGCTCGATGTTTTTTGACGGATGCGGACTCGTGCTCTTCAGCCTGATGCCGACGCTGTGGAGCGCGGCTCTGGTGCTGGTCGCGCGCGAGATAAATTTTGCCATCTGGTGGACGGCGCAGCAGACAATTATGATGAGCCGCACGGAAGACCGTTTCGGTGGGCGCGTCTTTGCTTCCTATGAGACATTGACGACGCTGATGATGGTCGGCTCAATGCTCGTCTCAGGGTTTGCGGCAGACCGTTTCGGCATACGCCCCGTCGCTGCGACAGGCGGCGCAGTCATCGCACTCTCCGGCCTCCTGTGGTTTGCGCTCAGGCGTAGGCAACAGGGCAAGTCCGAGAGCGCATTACAACAGTCAGAAC
>JBAWGU010000076.1:0-2893 GCA_049593215.1 Pyrinomonadaceae bacterium | reverse complement strand
GTGGAAGACAAGCCCTCGAAGAGGGCGACATAGATTTCACATGACAGATAGTGAACGCGGAATTTATGCCGCTACTACCGTAGCTCAAATGATTCTTGCGCGGCCTGTCCCCACAGCTTGCGCTGTGGGCTACTGATATGTCGTCACTCCGTGACTGAAATTAGACTCCGCGACTCCAGACTTTTTTGAATGGATAACGTCACGCACTCGCTCGTTGGTCTGGCTGCTGCGAAGGCGGGACTTGAGCGCGTGTCGCCTGCTGCGACGACTCTTTGCGTGATAGCTGCCAACGCGCCTGACGTTGATGTGTTGACGCGGTTTGTTGGACCATGGTTCGCTCTCAAACATCATCGCGGCATCACTCACTCGATTGTCGGCACTCTCGCGCTGGCCCTTCTTCTTCCGTCAGTCTTCTATCTCGCAGATAGAATCATCGCGCGCCTTCGCCGCAAGCCTCCGAGCGTCTCTTTTCGCGGGCTGCTGCTCGCTTCGTTGATTGTCAGTGCGACGCATCCGTTGATGGATTGGACCAACAATTACGGTCTGCGCCCGCTCCTGCCGTGGAGCGCGAAATGGTTTTACGGCGATCTGGTCTTTATTGTTGACCCGTGGATTTGGTTGAGCATAGGCGGCGCGGCATTTCTCTTAACTTCACAGACGAAGTGGCGCAACGCTCTCTGGGCCTTGCTGGGATCGGCGATGACTCTGCTCCTGCTCTTTGGACCATTGGGACGCGCGGGCGTAGCTCATCCCGCAATCATGCGCGCTGTCTGGTTGATAGGAATTTGCGCTCTCATCATCGCTCATCAAACTCGTCTCAAAGAAAAGTTCGGGCGCGGGATTGCGATTGCTGCGTTAGCTTTCCTTGTAGCTTACTGGGGCGCGCTCTCCACCGCGCATCGAATGGCGTTTGCAGATGCGAAAGCTGCTGCCGGACAAATTGCTTCGCAGCGCAACGAGACGATATTGAGGATGGCAGCGATGCCGACTCTCGGAGACCCTACGCACTGGCAAGTGATGGTTGAAACAGATCGCGCGACCTATCGCTTTGAAGAATTTTTGAATCAGGAGAGCAGGGAAGCGATAACGGGCAATCTCGTCAGGTTTGAGAAGCCGCAAGGTTGTGAAGCGGAAGCGTTAGAGCAGGCGCGAACGGATGAGCGCGCAAAGATATTTCTGGATTTCGCGCGCTATCCGGTCTATCGTTTAGATGGAGACTGCCTGAGCCGTTCCATGCTACAGATAGCAGACCTTAGATTCGGAGAGCCGCGCACGTCTCGCGGCGGCACGTTTTCGCTGGAAGTTCCCGTTGATGTTTCCGCAGGCGGGCTGAAGAAAGAGAACAGATGAGCGACCACCAGACGCCACAGATACCGGATGCTTTAGTCGAAGCCGCGAAAACTTCTGCGGCTCGCAAGAAGCCCGCGCGCCTTGCCAGCGTCAGAGTTTCGCCGGGCGGATATTTTGCGGCCACGTGCGCGCTCAGCTTCGCTTCAATCACGCTCTTTCGCTTAGAACAAAATCAAGCCTCGCTCATCGCGCTTCTCGCAGCATGGCTCATCATGCCTGCGCTCGCTTTTCTGGATCGTCTGGATTTTGACGGGGCAACTCTGTCACGTCGCGGTCTGGTGGCGATTATGTTTCGCCTGCTGCGCGGACGCTCGCTCAAGCTGAAGGTTGAAGATGTTGAGCGCGTTGAGACCAGCGCGCTGCGCACGCTCAGGCGCGGCGGTCGCGTTCACTATCGCTATCGAACGGAGATTACGGGTAAAGATTTAGAATTTATTTTCGCGTCGGGTGGCAAGAGCTATCGCAAGATGATTCATGCGCTGCTGCCGCTCATCCCGGAAGTGAAGCTAGACGCGCGCACGGCTGAACTGCGCGACTTTCTCTGCGACAAGCCGTCGCTTAATGCGAACATCAATCAACTTCATCTTGCGCCTTCGTCCGTGCTCGATCAGGCCACAATGGATTTTGCGCACAGGGACAGAAAGAGCATTCGCCATCAGCGCAGCCTCGCTCAGCCTGCGGCGCAAACGACAGACGATTTAGAGCGCGGGCGTCTGTTGCGTCTCGCGGCTAACGAGTTGCGCGTGTCGGGACGTTTGCGCGAGTCCGCAGAAGCTTTTCGCCGCGCTCTGCTCGTGATGCCGAAAGACGGATGGCTGATTTACGAATTCGCGCGCCTGCTACGCTCACAGGCCAGCGCAAGAAGCGATGCGCGCCTGCTTGCACGCTCTCGCGCCGCGCTTCGTCTAGCCACCTCGCGCAGTAAAGATGATTCAACTCTGCTCACGCGCATCGGTGAAAGCTTTTTCGAGCACGGCGAAATGAGCTATGCGACACGCGCTCTGCGACAGGTGCTCGAACAGAACCCGCGCGCCTTTCGCGCCCACGTCAGTCTCGCGGAGATTGCGCTTAGAAACGGAAAGCTCGCGCACGTCGTGCATAACTTTACGGACGCTGCGGTCATCGCGCCTGACCCGGCCCTCGCGCGCTACGCCGAACGCGAAGCCGAATACTATTTCAAACTGAATTCGGATGATGACTACCTTGCAACAGAACTGCGCCGCATGAACTGGCTGCAAAACCTACAGAGTGCCAGACGCATCGCCGCACGCATGACTTTCCTAAGCATCCTTCTCATCATCGTCGGCCCGTTCATCGAAGACACGATTGGCGAAATCGGATGGGCGCTCGCCACTTCCGCCGTCATCGCCTGGACAGGCGTGCGCCTCGCCAGCCGCTTATTCATTCAAAGAAGAAGCGAATAAAAGTAGGGGCAGGGACAAGTCCTGCGGCTCGCTCAATTCACAGAAGAATTCAAACAGGCTGGACAGGATGAACAGGATAAAAAAGCGAACTCTTTATCCTGTCTATCCTGTCCATCCTG
>JBAWGU010000075.1:0-8523 GCA_049593215.1 Pyrinomonadaceae bacterium | reverse complement strand
GACCACTGACTACGGACAGCTTTTCTTTCATCCCTCATCCCTCATCCCTTTGCCCTGCTCTTAATCTCTTGCTCTCTTCAAAACTTCTGTCGCGCGGTTGATTGCTTCTGTGATTCGCGTGGCGGCTTCGCGCGCGTTCGTGGTGTTGCGATCATCTATCGCCTGTCGCAGGTCCGGCAGAGGTTGCGCGGCGTAGCCCGTGTAGAAGCCGGGCGCGTAGATTTGATGCGTGTACCATGTGCGACCACGCAGGCCGCGCCCGTCTGTGAGCGCGCGCTCCGCTGCGATTAAAGCGTCGTTGATGCGTGAGAGGCGCGCAACGGCCTTCGGATAAGAATCATCCGCGCGCACACGCGTCCGCTCAATCTCCCCAACCGTTTCTCGCCTGCGACGATCAAGGCGCGCGGCCTCTTCCGAGAAATTGTTAATCGCATCCGTCAAAGCCTTCGCGTCAAACGAAGCCTCAAGCTTGCGCCGCTTCGCCGTGCGCAGAGTCTCATCGTAGAAGTCGCGTATCTGCGTTGCGTAGTCTGTGTAATCAAGCGGCAGCGCGTCCGCGTTGGCTAAGCGCAGCGCAATCGTTCCCCAGATTTGCGCCGCCGCGACGTGGTAAACAAATTTCGGGTCGCCAAATTTCTCCATCCAGTGAAACGAATCGTAAGCGGAATGATAGACGCCATAGTCGCCGCCGAATCCCATGTCGAGCGAAGCGATGCCGAGGTGTTGGAGGAAGGGCGTGTAGTCGGAGCCTGAGCCGAGCGCGCCGATGCGTGCCTCCGCGATGGGTGTATCGCTGCCCGCTTCCGCGTCCGTCAGTTCCGGCTGCGACTGGCGCGAGCGTTCCTGCCATGCCTGATAGACGCTCTTGCCGGTCTTCGGATCATTTACGTCGCGCGCGGCGGCGCGTATCAACTTCCACATAGTCGGGACAGAGGACGCGCCGAATTGTGGACCACTAACGGCGGCATCCATGTTGAGATATGCGACCGCTTTTGTCTTCAACTCTTCGGCATTCTCTTCCGCCCACTCAGTTGAGCCAATCAAGCCCTGCTCTTCTCCGTCCCAACTGCAAAGAATAATCGAGCGTCGCGGCTTCCAGCCCGCCTTCAACAATTTTCCTAAACCCGCGCCGAGTTCGAGCATCGCAGTGGTCCCGCTATTCGGATCAACCGCGCCGAACACCCACGCGTCTCTGTGATTGCCAAGAATGACCCAGCGATCCCTTTCCTGCTCGCCGTCAATGCGCGCGACGACATCCCAGATTGTGCGCGTCACAAATTCAATGTCTGTCTTCAAGTGAACGCGCACGTCCTCCGTGCCGCCGACGTGATAAGCGAAGGGCAGGCCGCCTTGAAAACCGCGCGGGCGCATTGGTCCTGCGAGAGGCTCAAGCAGTTTGCGCGCGTCGCCGTAAGAGATTGGCTGCACGGGAATGTGCGTGAGGTTTTGCGCCTCTTCAATCTTGAGACGTGGCGTGCCGTTGATGGCAGGCGTGCCGGGCGTGAGCGGATCGCCCGGATAGATGAAGAGATACTCGACGGAGCCGCGTTGCGCGGAATGCTCCGGGCGAAATGGCCCTTTCGGATAAACGTCGCCCTGCATGTAGCCGTCATCCGCCGGGTCTGAATAGATGATGAGAGCCGCCGCGCCGTTCTCTTCCGCCACACGCGCCTTCACGCCGCGAAAAGAGTTGCCGTAACGCGCCAGCACGATCTTGCCTTTCACGTCAACGCCTGCTTTCTTCAAAGCTTCGTAATCGCCCGGCAACCCGTAGTTGACATAGACAAGCGGCGCGGTGACATCGCCCGTCGCGCCGTAGCCGTTAAAGAGCGGAATAATTTTGCGGCTCGAAGATGACGGGTCTTCAGGAATCACTGTTTCCTGCACGCGCAACTTTTCGCGGCGCGGCGCGACAAGCTCAAGCGTGCTCGGCTGCTTAGGATAGGGCAGCAGCACTTGATACTCTTTCAGCTCTGCGCTCAACCCGAAGCTTCGCAACTGGTCGCGCACGTAAACAGCCGTCGCATAATCTTCGGGCGTGCCCGCGACGTGCGGTTCAAGCGTCAAACGCCGCAAATGTTCGCGCGCAGATTTCGGATCAGGCGCGGCGCGAAACTCCTCTTCCCAACGATGCTCCTGCGCTGCCGCCTCAGCCGTAAACCCGTCAAGAGATAAGTCATCAACCTGTCTGCTCTGCGAGCGCACACTCAACTGCGCGCACAAGATCGCATACGCCGTCAACAACACCAGACCGCTGCGCCAAACTGTTTTCACGCGAGCCACCTCTCTTATGTTTGATAATCTCAATCCGCTCCCTGCAAGCGTAGCCACTTCCCTCGAAAATAATAAAGGATGACGGAACCCTTTTCAGCGTAACCATTATTAATGCCCTGATGATCTATCGGAGGCGGCTTCAAACCTCCGTACTCCCGGTAATGCTTAAGAATATAATCTTTGCCGACGCCACTTATCATTCTTGAAAAACCAACCTTCCCATCGCTGGCAACAACCTGTAGATAGTTTCGATCCGGCTCTCTGGCAATCTCCGCCACGGACTTTGTAGAACCGCGCCAGAATATCAGAATAGACGAGACTCTGTTTTTGGAACAGAGGACGGCCCAATCCGTCTGCCCCTTTCTGGCAAACTCGCCCGTGATGACGTTATGCGGAACTGCCTCATCCCACAACTGTGGAACTGTACAGCCGCGAGACTGAAGATACCGAGCTATGTTTTCAGGCAACTGTTGAAATGCTGACGGAGCGAGCCGCCTGATTGATAAATCTGTGTCCTGCCATTTATCCTGAGTGCCTGTCGCAGAGCTTAATAAGCTTGAGATAAGCAAGATAGTTATGAGGGCTGCTGTTTTCATTTGCTCCTCCCGCAGACGCCATCACATGGCAACTGTGCTATCGTCTATCGTCCAAACTTTTGAACCATCGCGCCGTTCGTTTCGTAGAAGGTAGAGACGCGCAAGGCAGTCAATGTTATTTCAAGCGAGTGAAAGGAATCATTAAATCAGATGGACAGCAGATATTATCCCGGCGTCGAAGCAGATGTCGAAGCTTTAACCGATGAGCTGCACAAGCTCTTCGACGAAGACTACGAAGTGCAGACCATGCAGGTCTCGCAGACAGCCGTGCTGCAAGCGCGCAAGTCCAGCACTTTGCGCAACCTCACAGGACTCTCCACCGCGCTCACCATCAAGATTACGCCGGAGCACGGCGGCACGCGCATAGAGATGGGGATGCAGAAGTGGTTTGACAAAGCTGCTATCGCGGCAGTCGCCGTGATTCTCTCTTCGGGCCTGCTGCTCGCCCTGCCCGCGCTCGGCGCTTACTGGCAATACAAGATTACGGAAGACGCCTGGAAGATAATCGAAGCGCACATTGCACGCAAAGCCGGAGGCTACGTCCCGCCCATGCCCGGACGCTGCGGCACGTGCGGCACGGCTAACAGTGCAGGCTCAGACTTCTGCTCGACCTGCGGCGCAAACATGAGAGTCGGTTTAAGCTGCGCCTCCTGCGGCGCACTCCAAAGAGACGCAAACGCACGCTTCTGCAATCGCTGCGGCAAACCGCTCGCGGGCAGTGCATGAAGAAAATTCTCGGATCGTAGTCTGTGAGGCGTTCAGACGTTACGCACTTGTATTATCGGGCGGCGATTTAGATCGGTCGTTAGTTTCCTCGCCCCTCAATCTTGAAAGATAGAAGCATTCTGTTATCATTTCAACTATGGACTATCGAGACATCATCACTATTGAACCAGGCAAGCGTAGCGGGAAGCCGTGTATTCGCGGAACGCGAATGACGGTGACAGATATTTTAGAATATCTCGCTGGCGGAATGACTGAAGAAGAAATCCTGGCGGATTTCCCTGACCTGACGGCGGAAGATATTCGCGCATGTTTGGCGTTTGCCGCAGACCGCGAGCGTAAGTTGGCTACGTTGCCGCAATATGAAACTGCTGTTTGACCAAAATATTTCGCCGCGTTTGGTTCGCAAGCTGGCAGATATTTATACGGATAGCGTCCATGTCAGGGAAATCGGTTTGCGTGATGCTGAGGATTCTGCAATTTGGGATTATGCCAGGCTGAATGATTTCACTATCGTTTCCAAAGATTCCGATTTCCAGCAGCGTAGCTTGCTGTATGGAAGCCCGCCCAAGTTCATCTGGTTGCGTGTCGGTAATTGCCCTGTAAAAACGATTGAAGATCTATTGAGGAAGCATTCGGTAGCAATTCATACGTTTGGCTTGGATGATACAAAAGCGCATTTAATGTTACCGTAGCTCTTTCCAATCACCCCAAACCTAACAACTTACTCAACCCGACGCCTCGATAGCATAGCTTTCATCTTGCTTCCTCGCGTCGTAGATTGAATGGCTGCGCCCGGCACGGATTAGGCGCAGGGCTGGCAGGGTTATCGGCTGTTTAATAGGAAGGGAGAATTGATGAAAGCCAAACTCGCTCTTGTTTTCCTTCTGCTCTTATCCTTCGAGAATATTGCGGCGCAAGAGAGGCCCGCCGTGTCTGAGGTTGATCGTGTGCGTTTGGCCGAGGCTTTCAGAATTGGCGACGCTTTGGGAAACCGTGTTTGGAAAGAGTGGGACAAAGCTCCCTTTGCTGTGCTGCTGGTCACGCCTGATGTCGAATTCCTGATACGCCATCCGAAACCTTCGGCGGATTTTGCTCTGGTCGGATATGATTCGCTGTTGAAAAGCAATGTCTATTCGCGCAAAAGAATTTACCAGCCAACTCTTTTAGCTACCTTCCCGGCTATCAAGGGTAGCAATGTTTCGACAATCGTGATTGGTCAGGCGGAACATACGGATAAGAAAACTTCTACCCCGTGGGTGGTGACTGTGTTGCATGAACACTTTCACCAGTTGCAGAATTCTCAGCCCACTTATTACACAGACGTTAATGCTCTCAATCTCTCGCGCGGCGACGAGTCGGGGATGTGGATGCTCAATTTTCCCTTTCCCTATCGAGAGCCTGAAGTCAAACAGCAGTTCACAATTCTGAGCAGACTATTAGCAGAGACTTTGCAGGCGAAACGTAAATCTGAATTCTCAACAAAGATTGCAGCTTACATGCAGGCGCGGCAGAAGTTTGAAAAGATGTTGAGTCCTGATGATTACAGGTATTTTTCTTTTCAGGTCTGGCAGGAAGGCATCGCTCGCTACACGGAGTATCGCATCGCAGAGCTGGCGGCGAAGAACTATCAACCGGGCAAAGCATACAGAGCCTTGAAAGATTACAAGCCGTTCAGGAATGTTGCGGATGAAATCAAGAGCGGCATTCTCAAAGAACTATCCACGCTTCAGCTTGACGATTACCAGCGTGTGGCATTCTATCCTCTGGGCGCGGGCGAGGGGCTGCTGCTCGACCGTCTCAAACCGCAATGGCAGAATCTTTACTTCGCAGATAAATTTTATGTTAATAAGTATTTCAACGCTGCGAAGTGACGCCATGAGAACCATAGGCCCCGGAGGTGCGACATAAATTCAGAATTGACATCTATTCAATCTGAGATTTATGTCGCCCCTGCCGGGGCTGCGGCAACATTGTCCGGCTTACGTCGAACTCATATTTTCTGTGTTAATGCTTTCCTAAGATGCTACAGGTTGAGTTGAAGCCACGATCAGCTTCTGCAAACGAAGCATCTCAAGCCCGAAGAGACAAACCTTAGCGGGCGGCACGGAATCCACCTCCGCTGCTCCCGCCGAGAACAGGTCCGTAATTTCACTCACGCTCCGGGAGCCGTCGCACAGGCTGAGAAGCTGCGCCGAGAGCGGAGTCAGTTGCAACACATCTGTGCGTTCCTGAGCCGCCTTGCGCGTAGCGAGAATAGCGGGCTTCGCAGTTATCCTCTTCAGCCTTCCTTTCCTCTTGAGACACTTGATAACTTTTTTATAATCAACGTTGAGTTGCGCCACACGTACCCCATCCGCCAGACGAGGAATCACATCAGGACTTATACTGACGGCGGCCTCAGCCGATTCTGAATCCGGCGCTTGAGATTCGGAGTCGTTATCCATATCACTTTTTCCGAGGGCCTTTTCGTAATCCAGCAACGCCGACACCACCAGAGGCGCTTTAGCCATCTGACCTAAATAGCTGGTCCTGACAAACTCCAGAAAGTTGTTGTTGAACTCTTCCTTCCCGTAGTAGATACTTAATTCGACACTATCGAGCGGCTGATTCGCCTGCTTTTCTATCCGCCACGACCTCCATTCGTCGAACACCTTGACCATGTCTCCACTATCCTGATGTAAGGCGACAAGCAGCCACCGACACCATCTCATTCCTTTAAGAACAAAATCTCTGAGTTCCTTAAGATATTGCCGGTCGAGAAGCGGGGTCGGAACAGCGTAAAAATTCGGGAAAATATCCGGATACGAATTGATCATATCTCTGTCCGCAGGGTCCTGCCGCCATCCCTGATGTGACATGTCAGAGAAGATGTCATCGAAGACCATCTGGTCTCGATACGTGGAGTGGATCGGCGTCTCTGCCAGCGGAGCCAGAATGTGAAGCTGAGGCGCGGAATAGTCATACCGGAGCGAATCTATGAAGAAGGCCACAGTGTCTGCGACATCGCTCATGTTTTCATCGGGGAAGCCGTAAATCAACGATACCGCTGTGATAATTTTATGCTTACTCGTACACTTAATCATCTGCTCGGCTTCAGCAAGGTCCAGTTTCTTATAGATCACTTGCTGCATCCGTTCAGACCCGGTTTCAATGCCGAAGAAGATGCCCCGGCAACCAGCCTTAGCCATGAGAGCAATTAAATCTTCCGTGATGCAGTCCGTTCGAGCGCTACAGTTCCAGCGGAATTTCTCTCCGGATTCTAACAGCGCCTCACAAAAGGCCACTACTTTTTTCTTATCGACAGTGAACATGTCGTGGATGAGATCAAACGTGGCAACTCCATACGTCTCCCTCATAAATTTCATCTGTTGGATGAGTAGTTCGGGAGACTTGAGGCGAAAGTTCCGGCGGAAAAAGTCGTTGGTTGAGCAAAAGCTACAAGCAAAGGGGCAACCTCGACCGAGTTCGAGCGGAACGTAATGGCATTTTTCAATGTGAGGGTAAAGATGGAAAGCCGGGAGAGGAAGACTATCAAGGTCATGAATGACCGGCGCATTTGGATTCCGAATCACCTCATCGCCGCGCCGAAAGGTAATCCCCTTGATGGTGTCTAAAACACCATCGCCCGCAACTGCGTCCAGCAGCAATGGAAAAGATTCCTCCGCCTCGCCTCGAACGACGAAGTCAATGCAGGGAAATGCCTTCATCGTCACCACATCTACGACTGAAGCTTGAGGCCCGCCCAGAACAATGAAGGTCTCCGGGTGAGAGTGTTTAATCTCTGTCGCAATGCGAAGCGTGAGCGGATAGCTGCTGCAAATTGTGCTGAGTCCAATCACATCGAACGACAGCGAATCGAAGTCACGAGAGACGAAGTTGCAAAAATCGATCTTCCCGTAATCATCTGAGCGAAGATAGTCGTAGTACCGGCGGTTGAGATCAATAATTGTCGGAATGATGCCTTTCGCTTCGAGGACGGCAGCTAAACTTAAAATACCGACTGGCGCATGTTCCGCAATCAAGCGAATGACTTCCGACTCGGCTGTTTCCGGGTCTTCAAAATCGGTTACGGTGGGCGGGCTGACGAGACAAACTTTCATCTTCTCTTGCTCCTGAATATCATCGAGAGCCTATCAGGTCTCCGGCAGAATTACTCTCCGCCGACCGGTACAGGCTCTCTCGATGATTCGGTTTTTACTCCGCCTACTTGAAATAGACGGAATAGCTGCAGAAGCTTCTCATCGCCAATACGAATGCGTCTATCCCTCGCGCTGCTCAAAAGACCTCAGCGCGAGGGAGGTAAAGCATTGCAAAGACACCCCACCTTAGGAAGGTGATACCTCACAAGACTATAGAACATTTTGCGAAGCGTCGTACTTCGACGAAAGTAGAGCGCCTTCTGCCTGGCAGATTAAGCTTCAGCTCACGTAAATGATCATCACAACTACGGTCTTGCGGTGATCGTTTGAGGCAGCGCTTACTCACTTACGCGATCAATAGTACACGATGATAATCACGACTATGATCCTTCGGGCCGCAAGTCGTTCTTTACCACCTAAGCTTTCGACTACATTGTTTTGAAACTGCTTCTTCAGGCTGTTGGTCTGCGCAGTGGTCAAGCCCATATCCGGCATTGACAAAATAACCTTATGCTCTTTCTCGTCTTTTGTTGCTTTTTTTGTAGCCATAATTGGTGTCTCCTCAGCAAAGGAAATACAGGTTGACAACTCTGCTAAGAGTTGAGGGTTAAAGGAGTGGAGAGGCGCTCGGCAGGCATCCGGCGAAGAGTAAGAACGGAGAGCTACCGAATAACAATTTGGTTACCCTTGGACGCGCGGAATGTTAGCACAAATCATTTTCCTGTCAACAGAAATGTTGACCTGAATAGTGGACCAAATTGAAGATGAGTGAATCTCAACTCACACGC
>JBAWGU010000074.1:0-2274 GCA_049593215.1 Pyrinomonadaceae bacterium | reverse complement strand
AAACTCTGCGATGACTCTGCGCCTCTGCGGTGAATCTCGATGCTCATCTCACTCAAGTATGAATAGACCCTGATCAAACCCTTGATGACAGCGTGAGAAGTCTTCACGCGCTGCTAATGACTGCTTCCCCTCCGCCCCTTATGACGCGAATCATCAAGCGACACTGGCCCGTCGTCATTGCGATTGGCGTGCTCTGGATCACTTTGATAATTCTGCTCTCGCTTTCCACAAAGCGGAATGAGGGCCATCTCGTTTACGCCCTCGACGATCCATACATTCACATGGCGATGGCGAAGAATCTGGTCGGAGAAGGCGTGTGGGGCGTCACCAGATACGAGTTCAGCTCGTCAAGCTCATCCATCCTGTGGACGCTGCTGCTCTCCTTCTGCTACCTGCTCACGGGCATACACGACACGACGCCTCTCATCTTAAACATTATCTTTGCCACGCTCTCCATCATCGCCGCTTATCTCATCCTGAACAGTTTTTCAACCAGCCATCTTCAAAAATTTTTACTGCTGCTCGGCTTCATCTTTCTCACGCCCCTGCCATCTCTGGTGATGAGCGGGATGGAACACTCCGCGCAGGTTCTCTTTTGTATAATTTTTGTCTATCTCGCGGCTCAAGTGTTGTCAAAGCGAAATGCCGCTTTCGCAGAGCGCGAGTTTGTGTGGCTGCTTGCGCTGGCTTCATTGGTGACGTTGATTCGTTATGAAGGTCTGTTTCTAGTCTGCGCGGCCTGCATCCTGTTTGCGCTGCAAAGGCGAGTGGCTCATGCGCTCATGTTGGGCGCGTTGGCGATTGCGCCGGTTGGGATTTACAGTTATGTCTCAGTCCGGCACGGCTCTCTCTGGCTGCCTAACTCAATCCTCTTGAAAGGCACAGTTCCGACAAAGGCTCCCGCAGTAATTTTTCAACATGCCATCCTGAATATAACTGCTGCGCCGCACCTGCTGCTGCTCATCCTGCTGCCGCTCACGCTATATTTCGTCCGGCGCAGACAATTAAACGAGACGTGGGAGCGCGGTCAGTTGTTGCTACTCATTCTTATCATGGCAACTGTGCAGCATCTTCTCTTTGCGTCGGTCGGTTGGTTCTATCGTTACGAATCATATCTCGTCGCTTCAGGCGTGCTTATCAACGGCTCGCTGCTCTGTGAGATGTTGAAAGGCAAGCTGTCTCAAAAAAGAGGAAGCAAGTTGTTACTGCGTTTCGCTGCCGTCTTGCTCTTCGTCTTCGTTGCTGCGACTGCGGCCCTGTTGATTCGCAGAGGCGGCAAAGCTTTGATAGAGACGCCGCAAGCGACGACGAATATTTATGAGCAGCAGTATCAGATGGGCGAGTTCCTGCGCAGCTATTACGAGGGCGCGTCTGTGGCGGCAAACGATATTGGCGCGATTAACTACATGGCGAACATACGATGCCTTGACCTCTTCGGGCTGGGAAGCATTGATGTGGCAAGAGCCAGACTCGCGGGGCAATTCAACACGCAGAAAATTTATGAGCTTGGAAAAAGCCATGACGTGCGTATCGCTATGGTCTATTCTGTCTGGCTTGAAGACGCGGGCGGCGTGCCTGCCGGATGGATTAAGGTTGGAGAATGGGAGACACAGAACTGCCTTGTCTGCGGCTACCCTGTTGTCTCATTCTATGCGGTTGACAGGGCGGAAGCGGAAACTCTCGCGCAAAACCTCAGAGCATTCAAGACGCAACTTCCTGCGGGCGTGAAGCCACACACGAAAGAAGAATGGAGCAGGTAAAGGAGAGCGTTCGCGCTCGAACGGTCAAACAAGATGAGCCAATCCTTCTCAATCAAACATCTGCTCAAGCGCGTGCGTGATGACAGCAGCGTGCGCTCTGCTTTCTTCGTCTTCGTCTTAACGCGCGCACTCGTCTTCACGATCTTCATTCTTGGGACCAACCTGACCATCATCGAGCCGAATCGCGTCTTCGGCAGAGACATGCAGGAGACGAGCATCTCTCTCTCGAAAGCCCCTGTCGCACGAAAGCTGCGCGCACTCGTCTGGCAAGCGGATGCCGGATGGTATCTGGATATTGCGAAGAACGGGTATGAAGAGAAACAGTTTGCGGCGGATGACTATCATAACTGGGCCTTCTTCCCACTCTATCCCTTGCTCTGGAGATTTGCGGCAAAGCTCACCGGAGGCTTTCTGCTCACAGGCGCGGCGCTCTCGAACCTGTTCCTCTTCTTTGCGCTCGTTCTTCTGCACAAGACCGCATACGCTTTCACGGGTGATGAAGCGACGGCTCACA
>JBAWGU010000073.1:0-13332 GCA_049593215.1 Pyrinomonadaceae bacterium | reverse complement strand
GACGTAGCCTTTCGCGTCCGGCTGCTGCTGCAACTGTATGACGAAGTTGTCGAGACGCGCTTTCGCATCGTCGCGCTGGATGAACGGAAACTCGTCGTGCGTGGTAGAGATAATCGGCGGCGGCGGCGCGTTGACATTCGTTGAAGCCTGCGCGGTCTGACGACATGTGCGCTCGCCTGAGCCATCGTCAACGACGAGAATTGCAGTGACGCTCTTGCCGCCCAACCCTGTTGAATCCACACTGATGGTCGGCGTGCCTGTGCCGTTCACGATGTGCGCGGATGCGGGGCTGACCGTCCATGTATAGTTGAGCGCGGAGCTGCCGCCGTAGTTCACATCTGAAGTGAAAGTGATCTGGTCGCCGTCGTTGACGGTGGCGGGCGCAGAGACATTCACAGGATACGGGCAGGGCGATTTTTCGATAACAATTTTCTTCGGCCTGTAGTTGAGCGCGATGCAATGCTTGCGTCCCGCGACCACATCAAAGGTACGCACCCAGTTATTCCCGTTAGGCATCACGACTTCTATAGTGTGCGTGCCCGGCATCAGCTCTATCTCGCGTCCTGTCGTGCTCGTTTCTCCGTCCGGCTTTCTGTCAACTATGACAGGATAGGCGGCAGGCAGCGTTGTAATCTGCACAAGGCCGTAGCCCGCTCTTTTGCCTTTGGCGTAAGTAGTTGCTGATTGGACCAGCACGCATCCAAGAGCGATGAGCAGGGCGAAAGCGACTTTTGCTCTGAGGGCGCGCGTGTTGTTTATCGTCATATTTTTATGCAACATAACTCGTTTAGCCCTCCGTCGCGTTAGCTTTGCTGCGATTAGCTTTGATGCGCGCGTAATGGCGACGCGCTCCAGTGCCCAGCACGATCATGCCTGAACCAAGCAGGAGCAGCGAAGTCGGCTCCGGCACGGTCTTCGGGCAAGTGCCTGTGCATTCGCAGGTCGTGCAGACAGTGCATCGCGGATCGCCCGGCGGGCAATTCTTATCAGGGAAGCAATCAACCACAAGGCAGGGCACAACGCCGAGCGCGAGCAGAGGCCATTTCGGCCAGCCGCCCGGAATCGTAATCTCGCCGCAGTCGCAGACCGTTCCGGCGATGTCGCCCTGATCTATCGTCTCGACGGCACCCTGCTGGCCTTCCTGTTGAGTCGTGGCGACAGTCGGGATGATTGAAGTCGGCTCTTGCGGAGCGGTCTGGGTGGTGGCAACGGTGGTTGACTGTTTCTGTGTGCCGCCTTGTTGTTGCTCCTGAGTGGTCGCGCTGCTTTCCTGCTGCTGAACCGAACGGAGGCGCAGGATAGAGCTTTGTCCTCCGCTCTGATAGCCGCCGATGGTCTGGACGACATCACCATAGCGGACGGGACCAGCTTTTGCGGGAAGCGCAGCCAGGAAGATGGCTACAAACAGTGTGCTTAAGAGCGTAGCGGCAATGCGGAAAGCTCGACTCCTCATGATCGTAGGAGTTCCTCCTTCAAATCCTTCGGGGCAAAATTGGAAGTCGGACAGTTTCCCTGGTCCAGACTTCCTGCAAGACACTTAAGGCCAAATCTTTAATTCAAAGACAACGATGCGGCTCCAAAATCGTCACGACCAATCAAAAAGGATGAGTTAAATGCTGTACGAGGCTGCCGGTTTGCTAACAGAAAAGGCTGGCTCGCTCTCTCGTCACCCCTTGGCCGCTCCGTTTGTGGCCGCCCTCTAAAATCTTGCTTCAGAAGGCGTAAACCACGCTGGGGCTTGCTTTCTTCAATGAAAAGAGACTCTTAATGCTGAGTAGATTCCAGTTTTGGTGAGTGATTAAACTCGCGTTTGCCCACGCGTGTCAAGAAAAAAATGGGGCAAAAGGTTAAAAGGGCAAAAGGGGAAGAGGGAAAACGCGCTCGCTCCCCAAAAAGCAGGCGTTTTCTTAACCTTTTCCCCTCTTCCCCTTTTAACCTTTGACCCTGAGGTTTTTACTTACTCCCCTGCGGCTTCGGCCTTCTGCTGCTCTTCGCGCAAGACAGCCTTTCTGGAGAGCTTGATCTTGTTGCCTTCCTTGCCGATGCACTTGACCATAATCTGCTGGCCCTCTTTCAGCTCATCCCTGACATCTTTGACCCTGCGGTCTGCGATTTCCGAGATGTGAAGGAGGCCGTCCGTGCCCGGAAAGATTTCGACGAACGCGCCGAAGTCAACGATGCGCGAGACTGTGCCGAGATAGGTCTCGCCGATTTCGGCTTCCGCCGTGAGGCCGCGTATCTTGTTTAAGGCAGCGTCAGCCGCCGCGCTGTCTGCCGTCGCAATCGAGACTGTGCCGTCATCTTCAACGTCAATCTTCGCGCCTGTCTCTTCGACGATGGAGCGAATCATCTTGCCGCCGGGTCCGATGACATCACGAATCTTGTCAGGGTTAATCTTAATCTGGATGATTCGCGGAGCGTGCGGAGCAATATCTTCTCGCGGCTCGGCAATGGCTTTCTCCATCGCGCCGAGAATGTGCAGGCGACCCTTCTTGGCCTGCTCAAGAGCTTCGGCCATGATCTGCGAGTTGATGCCTGCGATCTTGATGTCCATTTGAAGCGCGGTGATGCCTTCGCGCGTGCCCGCGACTTTGAAGTCCATATCACCGTAATGGTCCTCTGCGCCCGCGATGTCCGTCAGAATCGCGTACTTGTTGCCTTCCATCACGAGGCCCATTGCGACGCCCGCGACAGGAGCTTTGATAGGCACGCCCGCGTCCATCAGCGACAGGATGCCGCCGCAGATGGAAGCCATTGAAGACGAGCCGTTGGATTCCGTGATGTCAGAGACGATGCGAAGCGTGTACGGGAAATCCGCTTCATCCGGCAGGACCACTTCGATTGCTCTGCGCGCAAGTGCGCCGTGACCAATCTCGCGGCGGGAGGATGAGCCGAAGCGTCCGACTTCGCCGACAGAATATTGCGGGAAGTTGTAATGGAGCATGAAGCGGCGTTTGATTTCGCCTTTCTCTATGTCGTCCATAAACTGCTCGTCGTCTTTCGTGCCGAGCGTCGTAGAGACCATCGCCTGCGTTTCGCCGCGTGTAAAGAGCGCGGAGCCGTGAACTCGCGGCAGCCAGCCGACTTCGCAGGTGATGGGTCGAATCTCTGAGAAGCGGCGATTGTCCGGGCGGCGTCGCTTGTTAAGGATGTCGTCGCGGAAAATCGTCTCTTTGAGATGGTCGAAAATCTTCTTCGCCATCTGGCGTTGCTCCGGCTGATCTTCAGGGTAAGACTCGACAACCTCTTTCTTGAGCGCATCAACCGAAGCATAGCTCGCGCGCTTCTCCTGCTTCGTCGTGTCAAGCGATTCACGCAAACGCTCGCTGTAGTTTCTTTCAATCTCGCCCAACATCTCTTCATTCAAGACGGGCGGCGTGACTTCACGCTTCTCAATCTCCAGCGCCTTGTAAAGCTCCTTCTGCCAGCGACACAGGCGATTAATCTCTTTGTGCGCGAGCATCAGGGCTTCGACCATAATCTCTTCCGAAACTTCCAGCGCGCCCGCTTCGACCATCACGATGGCCTCTTCCGTTCCGGCGACTATCAGGTTCAGGCGCGACTCTCTCACTTCATCATACGTCGGGTTGATGATGTAGCGGCCATCAATGAGGCCGACTCTCACGCCCGCAATCGGAGTTGAAAAGGGAATGTCCGAGAGATAGAGCGCGCACGACGCGCCCGTGATTGCGATGACATCAGGATTGTTGTCGGGGTCTGCTGAGATGACTGAGGCAACGACTTGCGTTTCGTTGCGGTAACCTTCTGTGAAGAGCGGGCGGCAGGGGCGATCAATGAGGCGTGAGGTGATGACCTCTTTCTCGTTGGGGCGACCCTCGCGCCTGAAATAGTTGCCGGGAATACGTCCGGCGGCGTAGTTGGATTCACGATACTCGACCGTGAGCGGGAAGAAATCTATTCCCTCGCGCGGGTTTGGCGCTCCGACTGCGGCGACCAAAACCATTGTGTCGCCGTAGCGTATGACAACAGAGCCGTCAGCCTGTTTGGCTACTCGGCCTGTCTCGACGGTCAACTCTCTCTCGCCGACCTTGATTGATTCTTTAAGATACTTTTTCACTGACATCTTCTTTTTGTCTCCTTCGTACAACCACGCCCACATTGGGAAGCGGGCCTGGTCGAGCGCGCGAGCGTCTCATCCGTCGCGCTGCCGGTGTGAATTGTTTATTCCTTTGAGCATCAAGACCCTCGGAAACGCTACGTGAGGCGTTTCGGGGTGATGCACTTAAAAAACTTTTCTTCAATAACAGTAAAGGCGGCAAGAGCCTCTTTCGCCGTGAAGCTCATGCCGCCTTTAGGATGTTTACTCTTAAGGCCCAAAACGCGTCTGCTTGTCTGCCAGTCTGGTCGCCGTCACGTTCGGCACTGCCGCAAGCTCTTCGATAGACGCGGGCTTGTCTGTGTTTTCTGGGAGAGTCGAAGCACTCTCCTGTTTAGTTTTGAAGAGGCCGCACGGAACGCCTCTCTCTCAGCCCTTCCTTAACGACGCAGGCCGAGACGACCGACGACTTCGTGATAACGCTCTATGTCTTTACGTTTCAGGTAATCAAGCAGACTCCTGCGCTGCGAGACCATCTTCAAGAGGCCGCGCCGCGAATGGTTATCTTTCTTATGCGTCTTGAAATGCTCGGTCAACTCGTTAATACGCTGGCTGAGCAGGGCAATCTGCACCTGCGGCGAACCCGTATCCGCCTCATGCGTGCGATAATCCGTCACAATCTTCTCTTTAACTTCTTTGGCTGTAGCCATAACTCCTGAGATGGTCCTCCTAGACCGCAGTAACACCGCCTTGTATAGACGGCAACCGCTAAGCTTAAATGTCAGTAGAATTTAACATGCAGGTGGGGAAGTGTCCAGCGAGGGTGTAGAGGTAGATGCTTAGCATAATGAAGTATAGTTCGGCGTTTACACTACTGCATTTAATAAGCTAATTGCCCGGTATTATAGAAAAGGCTTGATTTTTCCGCTTAAACCCGTGAAAATCTTGACCTATGAGAGTTCCGCATCCAATTCCATATCAAGGAAGCAAAAGGCATCTAGCCTCCGCCATTTTGCGGTACTTTCCTTCCGATACTGAAACGCTTTATGAACCCTTTGCTGGTTCAGCGGCGATTACAATTGCGGCATCGAATTACTCATTAGCTAATAAATTTGTTCTGAACGACTTAAATAGACCTCTTATTGCTTTATGGCAGGAAATCATAAATGAGCCTTCTCAAATTGTATCTAGCTACGCTGAGCTGTGGAGTGCTCAGACTGGGCGGGAAAGAGCCTACTATGATTTTGTGAGAGATGAGTTTAATAAAACAAAAAGGCCGGATTACCTGCTTTATTTGCTTGCCCGTTGCGTCAAGGCTGCTGTCCGCTATAACTCGACAGGTCAATTTAATCAGAGTCCTGATAATCGGCGGCGCGGCGCACATCCTGAGACAATAAGAAAGCATGTTTTCGGCGCGGCTAGTCTCTTACGTGGTAAAACAAAATGTCTATCACTGGATTATAGAGAAGTCTTAAAAAATGTGGGGGAACGCGACTTGATTTATCTTGATCCTCCATATCAAGGAGTTTGTGGGAAACGTGACCCGCGTTATCTGGAGAATGTAGCTTTTGATGACTTCGTTATGGTTCTAGATGAGTTGAATGTTAATGAAATCAGTTTTATTGTCAGTTACGACGGAAGAACTGGCGATAAAGTTTTCGGCAAGCCTTTACCATCTTTTCTTAACTTGCATTACGTTGAAATACATGCCGGCAGGTCTTCACAATCTACCCTTTTGGGCAAAGACGATAATACATACGAATCGCTTTATATATCTCCGGCCTTAATTAAGCGTCTAAGTGATTGCACTTCCCTATATCAGCTAGAATCAACTGAAATATTAGAGATGGAGGCTTCAGTGTGAAGCAGGATTTACCGGAAGAATTTTTACGACTCTGTGGTAGTGTCAAGAGCAAAAGACCGAGAACAGTTATTGAGCACATTATTGAACACGGCTTTATTACCACTGAAGAACTCAAGAACAAATACGGCTACAATCACCCACCACGCGCTGCTCGTGACGTAAGAGAACAAGGAATACCGCTTGAAACTTTTAGAATTGTTGCTAGCGATAAGCGAAGCATCGCAGCTTATAGATTTGCTGACCTGTCCAAAGTCCGCGCCGATAAATTGTCGGGCAGAACAGTTATTTCTAAAGCATTCAAACAAAAGTTAATTGAACATTACAGTTCAAAATGCGCTATCCACAATGACCTGCTTGATGAAAGGTATTTGCAAGTTGACCATCGCGTACCTTTCTTGGTTGCCGGAGATGTACCGTCGAGTGAGCGAAATGTAAACGATTATATGCTGCTTTGTGGCTCTGCAAACAGAGCAAAGTCATGGTCGTGCGAACATTGCGTGAACGGATTGGAGTTGAAAGACGAAGCAATTTGCAAAACCTGCTATTGGGCGTCTCCCGAAGAATATTCTCATATTGCCATGCAGGATATTCGCCGCGTTGACATTATTTGGAGCGGAGAAGAAGTTGAAGAATATGATCGCTTGAAAAGGAGAACAGAAGAGTTACATCAGGATGTTCCCTCGTATGTCAAAGAGATTATTAAGAAATATGTCGCTGACGAATAACGCCATGTCAGACAGGTAATTCCGGCTGACTGTCTTATAAAATCCATACATGACATTAAGCTGATTTTGCCCATTCCCAAGCTATTTACGGACGAATGGGATTAACTTAAGCATTTTCCGAAGTCAATTCCACTCCTTTGGAAATAGATTCGACTCCTTTGAAAGTTCATTTCATTCCTTCCAAACTTAATTCCACTCCTTCCGAACTTAAATACACTCCTCCGAATATTGATTCCATTCCTCCCGAAGTTAATTCAACTCCTTTGGAATTTGATTTGACTCCTTCGATAATTGATTCCACTCCTTCCGAAGTTGATTCGACTCCTCCGTAATTAACTTCCACTCCTTCAAAAGTTGATTCGCAACATAGGAATTTCAGCACGAAATGCCGAAAATCGAGCAATACAGGCCCGTTTTCCTGTCAAAAACATCTGATTGACAGGCGCAAGTGTCCGTGATAAAAGGCGGCTGCCCTCAAGGCGGGTCTTAGCCCTTCAACCTCTGAACTGCATCGGGGCTATGATGAAAAACAACTTGTGCGGCCTTCCTCGCTAACCCGCGCATCCGTTACTTCACAAATCAACGGAGGATAATCTCATGGGATTCAGAAAACGCTCTTCCAAAGTGTTGGAGACTGTGCAGACGCGCGCCAGTAACCTTGCCTCGATTGACCCTAACCTCAGTCTGGGCGCGGAACTGACGCTCGCCAAATTTAAGGAGCGGATTGATAATTTGAGGAACAAGCTGGACGCCTACAACCAGACGCTCTCTCTGGCAGACCAGCAAGCCAACGAAGTGGACGCAGCCGAAAAGGAGTGTACGGAATACAACAGGCGTATGCTCTCCGGCATTGCGGCGGTACACGGCCCCGACAGCAACGAGTACGAGATGGCTGGCGGCACACGCACATCTGAGCGCAAGCGTCCCACACGCACGAAGAAGAGTTAGACTAAGACATAAACTCAACTGGCGAACAATCGGCGCGGGCCAGCGAACTATACCTGAGCAGTTGTTCGCTGGCCTACGCTAGATTCAAGTATTAAATTCCCTTAGCTGAACCTGTGATAAATTGTCCGCATGAGTAAGCATGACAAACTGCTGCTGCAAATCTTGCAGGGACGGTCCGATTCTAATATTCCTTTCGTTGATTTGCGCCGTTTGTTGGTTCATCTGGGTTTTGAAGAGCGTATCAGAGGCAGTCATCATATATTCAGGAAAGACGGGGTTGAAGAGAAAATCAATTTGCAGCGAGACGATGGAAAAGCTAAAGTTTATCAGGTCCGTCAGGTCAGAAATGTTCTGCTAAAGTATAAGCTGGGAGGCGAACAGTGATGCACAAATACGAAATCATTATTTATTGGAGTCGTGAAGATCAAGTATTTGTTGCCGAAGTGCCGGAATTGCCCGGTTGCATGGCGCACGGCAGTACCAAGCAAGAAGCTTTAGCGAATGCGGATGAGGCTATTCAGCTTTGGATAGACACCGCTCAGGAATTCGGCGACCCGATTCCGGAACCTAAAGAGCAGCGTTTGATATTTGCGTGAGCGGAATCTAACAAATCATTCGAGCTAATCGCCCGGTAGCAACTCTTTCAACATCTTTCCTCGCGGCTCTGCTAAAATGCCTGCGCGCAGGTCCAGATTTAATTCCAGCTTTGGGCGTTCTACCCAAGAGTTTGCTTTAGCATTCGGAAATTCACACTCATTGGTGAGGTGAGAAACCTTCTCTCTGCTTCACCCCCCTAGAAGAAAAGGAGACAATCATGAGATTAAGGATCGGAAGAAAGACCGCAGTGCTTTTAGCCAGTCTGTTTTTGATGATGCTCTCGACAAACAGCGTTTCAACGGCGACGCCCCCGCCGCTGCCGAATCCCGTGCTGGTATTTCTGGGGCAAGAGCCGTATACGGCCAACGGCAAGCAGTGGACACGATACAGGTACGCGGTGGATAATTTTGCGGCTTATCCGAATGAGCTGTTCGCTGCCGCGCCGGAGCTGCCGCCCTGCGGAGCTAACAAAAAAGCCTCGCGCACATGGGTTGACATTTATGACCAGAGAGGAAAGCGGCTCTACGGATTTTGCGCTCTCGGAAAGAGCGAGAATCTCAACGAGCTATGGTTCGCTCTGGAAGAAGGTGAACTCCCGTCAAGCTGGGTTTACATTGAGATGAACGACCGGAAGACGAACACCAAGTATAAGTCGAATCTGGCTGAGACTACGCTGTAGAGCCACCGCCGCGCAGGTCTCAGAGTCTCTTGCCGCAGGCCGCGCAGAACAAGCCACTTGAGCCGCCTCCCCGCAAATAGCATTCGAGATCATCGCTGCCAACGAGCATGAAAAGATTGCTGTCGGGGCGGGCGGCTCTTCAATTCTCAACGGCGCGCTCTTGACGAGACGCAGACTTAATCATTCTGCGCTCACGAGTAGGCAATGCTTGAGCGCAGGGCCGCTGATCCAGAAATCTTCACCGACGCCTTGCAGCGTGACTCTCTGATTTACTTTGAGCGTTTGCATTTCCCCTAACTGATCGTCGTCGAAACGGCAATAGACCCATTGCAATTTGCCGCCGCCATCAAGTCTCAAGCCGTAACCGAGCGACCTGAATTTCTTCAAATCCAACGCTGCCACGCGCCCCGTCACGTTGACATATTTACCCTCATACTTTTTCGCGCCCGCCTGTGAATCGAGCTTGTATTCGTTGTAAAAATCTTCGGCGGTGACGGTGAACGATGGGATGGCTAAAATCTTTTTCGTCTGCGAAGTAGATGCGGCAACCGTGTTCTCTTGTCTGGCTCTGGCGGCATCGGGTGTAAAGAAGACGACTCCTAAAATCAGCGGCAGGTTTGCCAGCAGCATCGTCAGCCAGATTATTTTGCGATGACGGTCTATCACTAAATAAAAGATTCGCGGCGGAAAATAGATGAGTAAGGCGATGACGGCGACGGCGAAGAATCTGAGAAAGATACCGAAGAAGAAATCGGGAGGCTTTCCATGCACGTTGGTATTCAACAATTCCCAGAAAATTGCGGAGGCGATGTAGCTGCTCCACAGAATTTGAAAACAGATGACATTGAGAAACATGCACAGGTCGCCGAGCCATTCGGCCTGTGGCGTAGTCAAAAATTTCCAGCGCGGCTCCTTCTTTGGCCTGAGAAAGTAACGAAAAATTATTACTGCATTCACAAAAGAGAGTACGATTCCGCCAAGCAGAACGATAATTGAAATCCCTTCTAAACTGGAATCCCTGAACGCTTCCAGAAAGTTTAATGAAGCCATCAAAGAGATCAGCATCATGATGACGATGTAAAAGAACATGTAGCAGAAGACCAGACAACCTGCGATTGAGTCTGTGCTGAATTTTGTTCTTTGATGAAATGACCAACGCTTCAGAATCGGCCCTAACGGTTGCAACAGCAGGAGTCCGGTGAAGAACAGGCCAAGTGCGACTTTTGCCGACACATCTTCTTCCGCCTGTCGAACGAGATTCATCGAAAGCATCGTGACCGCTCGCATCAGAATCAGGCTGACCAGAAAGATCGCCACGTCCAGCAAAATCCCACGATTTCGCGGCGCGAGAATCGCTCTGAAATTAAACTTCAGCATTGAATGTCTCTGCACGGCAGGTTGATTGCAGATTCAAACTTTCTTTGCCCTACCCGCAAGACCCGCCACGGCTTCGACTAACTCGACAAGCTCGACGGGTTTGCCGACGTGCATCTGAAAGCCTGCGGCGAGGGCGAGGTCGCGATCTTCATCTCTGGCGTAGGCGGTGAGGGCGAGGGCTGGAACCTTGCCGCCCTGTTCGGGACGGAGCGCGCGTATTTGACGGATCAGGTCGTAGCCGTCTTCGCCGGGCATTCCGATGTCGCTGACGATTGAATCGGGCAGCCAGCGCGAGATGGTGTCAAAAGCTCCGGCGGCTGAATCGGCTGTGCGAACATCTGCGCCGCATTTCCTGAGGGCAAGGGCCATCAACTCGCACGCGTCCGTATCGTCGTCAACCACGAGCACGCGCAAGCCTTCGAGCTGGCCGCGATGATTGGTGATGAAATGCTCGCTCATGGAATGTTCATGGCCTGCCTCAACGCGCTCTTTGTGAAGCATGAGCGGGAGGCGCACGATGAAGGTTGCGCCGCCCCCTTCACCTTCGCTTTGCGCAAAGACTGAGCCGCCGTGAAGCTCTACGAGGTGGCGCACGAGCGCAAGGCCGAGGCCGAGTCCACTGTAAGTGCGGGTCGAACTGCTGTCGGCTTGCCTGAAACGCTCGAAGACGTAAGGCAGAAATTCTACGGCGATGCCCTGCCCTGTGTCTTTGACAGTGATTTGCGCTTGAGAGTCTGCGCGCGTTAGCTCAACTTCGACGCGTCCTCCCTGCGGCGTAAACTTGATAGCGTTCGACAGTAGATTCCAGATAATCTGCTGCAAGCGGTCAGGGTCGCCAAGAATCGCGCCGTTTTGCAGCTCAACCATTGCGTGAATCTTGATTCCTTTGGCATCGGCTGTCGGCTGCACCGCGTCAACTGCCGCTTCGACAATGGGCGCGAGCTTGGTCGGGTAAGCGTCAAGGCGCAGCTTGCCTGTGATGATGCGCGAGACATCCAGTAGGTCGTCAATCAACTGACGCTGGGCCAAAGCATTTCTCTCGATGGTCTCAAGAGCGCGTTCTCGGCTCTGTTCGTCGAGTTGGCCTGTGTTGAGAAGTTGGGACCAGCCGAGAATCGAAGTCAGGGGCGTGCGCAGCTCGTGCGAGAGCGTGGTTAGGAATTCATCTTTGAGGCGATTGGCCTCTTCCGCATCTTTGCGCGCCTGCTGCTCGCGGATGAGCTTAATCCTCTCTTCCTCTGCGCGCGTGCGCTCCGTGATGTCGTTGGCGAGGACCAACTCCGCGCGCCTTCCGCCGAAGATGAGCGTGTGCGCGGTAATCTCAACGTCAATGACGGTGCCGTCCTTCTTCCGATGTCTCCACACGCCTGCTTTGTTCACACCGGAAGTCACATGCGAGACGTTATCAATCAAAGCGGGCACATCCTCAGAGGGGCGAATGTCCTTGATGGTCATCGAGAGAAACTCTTGATGCGAATAGCCGTAATGCTCTACGGCAGCTTCGTTGACGGCCAGAAACCTGAGCGTCTCAAGATCGAAGACCCAGATGGGTTGCGGGTTGCTTTCAAAGAGGAGACGGTATCTTGTCTTCTCTTCTTCCAAAGCCGCTTCGTAATGTTTGCGCTCCGTGATGTCGTGAGAGATGCCGATTAAGCCTATGACGCGGCCTGCGCTGTCTCTGTAAACGCCTTTCGTGACGAGATAGACCTGCTCTATTCCCGGTCCTGTGGCAATGCCCTCAAACGTCTGCGTCTCGCCCGTTGAGATTACTTTCCGGTCGTGCTCTATGAAACGCCGCGCCGTCTCAGGCGGGTAAAGCTCCATGTCACGCTTGCCGATAATCTCGCTCGCGGATTTGCCTTGAAAGCGCGCGCCCGTTTCGTTAATCAAGAGGTAGCGGCCTTCCAAATCTTTGACGAAGATGGCGTCGCTCGTGCCTTCTATGATTGCGCGCAGGATGTTGAGACTCTCGCTCAACTCCCGCTCGGCATGTTTCTTGTCAGTAATATCCAGACCAGTGCCAATGATGTATTCGGGCTGGCCCTGCGCGTCCGAGAGCACAGTGTTGTTCCAGCAGATTAAACGCTTGCGGCCATCCTTCGTAATCAGGTAGTTCTCATGCTCGCTCGGAAGATTACTCTCATGCAGTTTATCGAAGACGGCTTTAACATATTTGACCTCTTCGGGCGCGAGCAGAACGTCCCAGAAGGGTTTGCCCAGAACTTCCGCAAACTTGTAGCCTGTCACCTTCTCGCCGGTGCGATTGAACCTGACAATGCGCCCTTCCAGATCAAGCACGACGACGAGGCTCGCCACCGTGTCCATCACGGCAGTAATAAAGTCGCGCTCCTGCTCCAACTCTTTCTGGGCCAGCTTGCGCTTGTTCAGCAGAGACAGCATCGAAATGTTTCTCCCGAGTCAGAACTTCAGACGTGATCTTGACAACCTATGTCGGGTTAATGCGAGGAGGCTAACACTTAGCAGGCAATTAAACAGACCATACAAGACGCGATAACGACTGTCAAGAAAGTTGGTAAATAGTAAATGGTAAATGGTGAATAGACGCACGTGTCTTTACGACCATTTACCATTTACTATTTACCATTTACCTTCTTTTACTGCTACCATCCGAGCGTAACGAAAGCTCGATTTCCGTCAGGAGAAGGTATGGAGAAGCAGCAGGCGCGCATAGCGATTGTCGGTGGAGGCTTTGGCGGATTGTTCACCGCGCTCGGTCTGACAGGCGTGGGCGAAGTGACGCTCATCAGCGAGGTGGACCATTTTACTTTCAGGCCGATGCTTTACGAATACCTGAGCGGCGAAGTCGAAGCATGGCACATCGCGCCTCACTACTCGGAACTGATTGATGACAGCATTCATTTTATCAAAGGCAAAGTGGCCGGAATTGATTTTAATGCGCGTGAGATTTCGATAGAGGGCCGCGCGAACCGAGAGTCTTACGATGTGCTGGTTTTGGCCGTTGGCGGCGTCACAAACTACTGGGGCATTGAAGGCGCAGAGCAGCACGCTTTGCCCTTCCGCGAGATTGCAGACGCAGACGCGCTACGCCAGCGCATGGTTGATG
>JBAWGU010000072.1:0-2553 GCA_049593215.1 Pyrinomonadaceae bacterium | reverse complement strand
TCCTTTGCGTCTTTGCGCCTTTGCGCGAAACCGTTTGTCCTGTTGTTGCACGCTTTTCATTTACAATTCACGAACCGTTGCCTCGCTCAGTTGTCCACTTGAGCAGAGGTCGCATGAGGCCGGGAATGGGGCCGATGTAATCGCCGCGCGCGGAATCGCCTTCCTGACTGTCTATGACTTGAAAGGCGATACAGTTGCGCTCGCTCACATGAAGCACTGTCGAAGGGACGTGTGACATGACGGAAACGCTGACGAGCAAGTTGCCTTCCGTCAGAAGATTGCCGGGAATCCACGCCGTGCTCGTATATGGACCAACAGGGCGCGGCCTTCCTCTCCAATCCGCGCCTGTGTCGTGCGTGCTGAAGAGTTGCACGCCCTCTTCGTTGTAAACGTCAACGACGGGCGCGAGCATGTGTCCCTCTTCCAGCACTTCGTAATCCAACTCGATTCCCACCGCGTGGCGAATATCAATGGCAACGACAGTTTCTCCGCTTTCGTTACGCACGCGCACGCGGCGCAATCGCACGACCTCGTTGCCGGGCGCGTCCTTCGCATCCGGCCATTCGCACTCCGCCCCGATGTTCCAACTCCTGCTCAAATAAGCATGGACCACAGACTGCGCGTCTCCGTCACTGACAATCTTTCCGTGGTCCAACAACAGCACGCGCTTGCAGAGACGCGTGACGGCGGGCATGTTGTGCGAGACGAAAAAGATCGTGCGGCCCTGTTGTCTAATCTCGTGCATCTTATCAAGGCACTTCTGTTGAAAGGCGGCATCTCCGACCGCCAGCACTTCATCCATAATCAGAATCTCAGGCTCAAGATGCGCGGCGACAGAGAAGGCGAGGCGCACGTACATGCCGGAGGAGTACCACTTAACAGGCGTCTCTATAAATTTTCCTATCTCGGAGAAAGCGACTATCTCGTCAAACTTTCTTTCTATCTCGGCGCGGCGCATCCCAAGAATCGCGCCGTTCAGGAAAATATTTTCGCGCCCCGTCAAATCAGGATGAAAGCCTGTGCCGACTTCCAATAAACTTCCGACACGCCCGTAGAGGCGGACGCGCCCCGTGCTTGGCTTGGTGATGCGCGAGAGAATTTTCAGGAGCGTTGATTTGCCTGCGCCGTTGCGCCCGATGATGCCGATCAACTCGCCCTGCTGAACCTCCATGTTAATGTCTTGCAGCGCCCACAGAATTTCGCGCTTCTGCCCAGCAAGCTTACGCAGACCTTTGAAGGGCGAAAGCACGATGCTTCCCAGCATCTCGCGGAAAGTCATGTAGCCGGGATGAAGGCCACCAATCAGATAACGCTTGCTCAGATTTTCGATTTGGACGATGGCGCTCATCTGTATGTCAGATTAAATCTGCGAAAGTCTCTTCGGTGCGGCGGAAGATATAGATAGAGAAGATTAGAAGCACGAGCGTGATAGATATGCTGATAATAATATTGGTCCAGTTAAAATCTCCGCCGACGAGCGCAGCACGAAAGCCTTCGATGATTCCCGTCAAAGGATTGATTGCCAGAATCCAACGCCAACGCTCCGGCACAATCGTTGACGGATAGATGACTGGCGAAGCAAACATCCAGAACTGAATCAGAAACGGCAAGGCGTGGCGCAGGTCTCTGTATTTCACAGTCAGCGCAGAGATCAGCATCCCGACGCCGAACGCAAGCAGCATCGTGATGATGACGAAGACCGGCAGCAGCAACATGCTTAAAGTGAAAGCCGCGCCGTAGTAGATTGTCAGGCAGATGAGAATCACAGATGCTATCGCCAGATCAACGAGTCCTGCCCCGACCGCAGCCGCAGGAATGAACATGCGCGGGAAGTAGACTTTGGTAATCAGGTTTGTGTTGTTGACGAGGCTCGATGTGCTGTTGACGACGGCGTTTGAAAAGAAGGTCCAGAGCAGCAAGCCTGAATAAGCGAAGAGCGGATAGGGAATGTTGCCTGAGTTGAGGCCCGCAAACTTGTTGAAGAAGAGCGTGAAGATAAGCATCGTGAAGAGCGGTTGGATGATGACCCAGACCGCGCCCATCAACGTCTGCTTGTAGCGGACCTTGATGTCGCGCCACGTCAGAAAGTAGAGCAACTCTCTATAGGTCCAGAGGTCGCCGAGTTCGAGGCGCACGCCTTCCTCTTCGGATTCGATGACTACTCTGGGTTTATCCGGCAGCGCAGGAAGAGTGTTGCCCTGTGGTCTGGCTCTGACGCTTGAAGCAATCCGTGAGGCTCGCGCGGCTTCAAACTCTGTGGCGCTTTCGCTCGTCTTCAATTCCATTAAATTCGATCTTTTAAGAGGGAAGCTTTGCAGTTGTCAGGAGATTTCTTCGCATCTCCAAAGGGATGCAAACCCCGCATTCGTTCGGGAATTTCAGTCTAACGGTAGTAGGCAGAAGCGTCAAGGAAGGTAAAAGGAACACAGGGTCTCTTCAATCTTGAGTGAAACGAGCATTGAGGCTCACCGCAGAGGCGCAGAGAGCAGGCGCGCAGAGGAAGCGCAGAGAGTTAAGCATTCAACCTCTCTGCGTAAACTCTGCGCTCGTCTC
>JBAWGU010000071.1:0-2808 GCA_049593215.1 Pyrinomonadaceae bacterium | reverse complement strand
TGCTCTTTGCAAATGATCGCTAACTGAAAAAATATTAAAGCGCTCCTTCAAATAGTCATGACAATTAAGAGCAAAACGTTTCATGCTTTTATTTTTGATGAGGGTTGTGAGAGGTTCGAGGAGCGCTGTGGAAAGAAAATCAGGTATCAGCAGAGACGTACTTGAAATAACCTCAGACCTCTGGAACTACTTTTTAATAATCCTGAAAAAATAGTCTCCGACAGTTTCAGTTTCACCGTTGGCGGTCATTCCGTTAATCTTCAGGGTGTAATCCCTTTCATCTCTATTGATGAAATTGCGTGCGTTTATGGTCCAGACGATTGAGCGTCCTGACCTGCCTTGCCGCGCCTTTATGTGTGACTGACTCAGAGCTTGCGCTCCTCCGGCTGTTCGTAATTCCAGCGCGTAGCTCTGGTAATTGTTTTGATCTTCAAGAGGAATTTGAATTTGGACTTGCTCTTGGCCGGACTTGAGTTTGAGCGTATTCGTTTCGCCTGTGCTGCGCACGGTGGGCTTTAGAATCAGGAAAGCTATAGCATGGCGCGACGCTACAGTCTCTTCTACCGGATGAGAAGCACGGGTTGGAGCTTGATTTAGAGGTGTGGATTGCCCTGATGTCTGTTCGTTGGCTTGTGCTGTTTGTTGAGTCTTCTCCGTTTGCTCTCTGTTGTTGGCTGGCACAGGAGAAGCTTGAGGAGCTTCATTTGATTGTTGCGCAATCCGTTCATCTTCTCTCTTCTGCGCGGGCGAACCGGATCGCCTGACGCTCAACCAGACTACGCCAACCACCAGCAGGGCGAGCGCCGCAGCCATCAGCGCGAATTGCAGAGAACGATTTTGCAGACCGAGAGAAGCAAGAAAGGCTTGCCAGCGTGTGTGTGTTTCCTGAGCGGCAGCAGGCAGAGGAGCGTTGGGTGCTTGAGAGACGGCCTGCATCAAGGTGCGCGCGAAGGCGACTCGCTGACGCCTTTGCGGGTTAGTCAGAAAGCTCTTCTCGAATTGTTCGCGTTCCGCAGGCGAGAGTTGACCGCGCGCGTAAGCGTCAATCAGATCGTCTTCGACAATTAAAATCTGCTCGAAATAGTTGTCATCAGCGAGAAAATTCTCTTCGATCTGCTTTTGCTCCGGCTCCGTGAGTTCGCCCAGCAAATATCGAACGATCAAGCCTTCGTTGTCCGGTTGCTCTGTCAAGATAAAAATCCCCTCAACTATGGGTGGCAAAAGTCAGGATTCATTTCAACCGAATTGATAGCTGCCCATGCAATTAGAGACGCAGGCTTCGAGTTTCGCGCGGATGCGGTGCGCCCTGATCCTGAGCGCGTTGAGCGGGATACGCATTCGCTCTGCAATCTCTTTCCTACGCTCAATCTTCGCGCCCCGATCATCCTGATAGTATTCAACGATCATCTGTCGCGTTTCGTCAGGCATTTCGCTCAAGCATCTCTCAAAACATTTAATGCGAGCTTCCTTCTCATCATCTTCTACAGAAACTTGCTCGCTAACTTGTTCGCTTGTCGGCAACTGGTCAACGGCCAGACGAGCCTTCTCCTGTTCCTTGAGCGTCTCCATAAAGAGCAGGCGGGCCACGCCGTAAAAATAGCTGTGGAGGTTCTGAACGTCTTCTCCTTCGTCGAGCCTGCGCGCGACCCTGTTGATCGTCTCGTCCGCCAGATCGCCTGCCGAGAAGCAGCCGCGCCATTCAAAAAACTTCTCAAGCTTAGAGCGGATGACCTCGTATTTTTCTCCCGCACGCGTGCGATCATCATCGAGACGCGACAGCAGCGTATCGAAAGCCTGCTGGGTCAGCGTCCAATCTTTTTTCAGGTGGTGTGAACCGCCTGTCCGTGTGCCACCGGAGCTGTTTTTCATTCAGGGATACTGGAAGAGGGAATTACAAAAACCAGAGCCGGACTATTATCTGCTCCACTCGCCCTGCAAGACAAAGGCTGCCCAGTAGTATGGCGAATGTTGCTTACGATTCTTCTGATTCCACATGGCAATCTGGGCCGCGCGCAAAGCCGCCGCCGGACTCTTATCCTTGAGCAGCATCTCACGATATAAGTGGTCCATCAACTCTGCCGTCGCTTGATCGTCAATCTCCCACAGGCTCGCCACGACGCTCTTCGCTCCGGCGTACATGAAGCCGCGCGTCAACCCGATCAAGCCTTCGCCTTTGACCTGCTTGCCGAGCGCCGTCTGACACGCGCTCAAGACAACCAGCTCTGCGGGCAGTTTCAGATTATAGACTTCATACAGACGAAGAAAGCCGTCTTGCCGCGCGCCATTTTCATCAACCAAAGATAACACAAGACCGGACAATTCCGGGTGTTCGTCGTTTGTGAAAGCGTGCGTGGCAAAATGTACGATGCGAAATTGAGAGAGCGCGTCGCCTGTCGCAGTCTTCCTGTTCGCATCGAAATCGAGAGCCTGCATTCCTTTGCCCGAAGGCGCAACAGACATGATCGCTTCAGCCTCACGCCGCGAATTGCGCAGCCGCGCGAAAGAGTTTCCTGCGTTGAGTACTCCGGCCTGCCTTGCCGCTCTGAGAACATCTATTTCTGGACCAGCAGAAGCAGGCGAGAGCGTCTTTGTTTTCAAAGCGGCGTGTCTCTTCACATCTCTTTGAGCGGGAGAACTGCTGTTGCCGCTTCCTCTCAGCGTCTCATTTGCAGAGACAGGTTGAGCGGCGTTTCTGTTTTTCAGGCGGACGCGATCATCGTCTTTATCAAAGACCGGATCGGCCAGCACCGCCACAGCATTAGCGGCAGGTTTGCGCTCCCTTGTCTCGCGGCGCAATGCAGCCAGCAC
>JBAWGU010000070.1:0-9810 GCA_049593215.1 Pyrinomonadaceae bacterium | reverse complement strand
CCTATTCTCTCATATTCGCGCACATCTCCCTCCAAGTCCTTCGACTCGACGGCGATGTGGTCCACCACGCCACTGAATCTCGCTCCGTTCTCTTCCTGCATAACTTATTTCCATTCTTCTCCGTAGCGTTCGTTATAGACGATGCGCTCAAGGGGAAAGCGGCCCGGATAAGCTTTTTCTGGTCCTTCGCCGCGCCCGATGGCGAGCAGGGCGCAGACTTCCGCTTCTTCCGGTATATCGAATTCGCGCTTGACGCCTGCGGCGTCGAAGCCTTCCATCGGCGCGGTGTCAAAGCCGTAGCTTTCCGCCACCAGCATCATTGTCGTAAACGCTATCATCGCGTGGCGATTGACCCAGACGGGCATCTGCTGCATCCCTGTGAGAAACTGAAACGCGCCTTCCTTATACTTCTGCCAGGTATTCAAGTCGCCCGCGCCGCGCTCCGCGCCTTCACGAAAAACTTCGTCGGCGCGCTCTTTCCATTCCTCTTTCATGCCGAGACAGATGATGACGACGGGAGCTTCACCAACCTTCGGCTGTCCGAACGCGACCTGTTGCAGCCGCTTGCGATTCTCTGCGTCGCGCACCACGATGAAACGCCAGGGTTGCAGGTTGTAGCCCGAAGGAGCTTGCGCGCCGAGCCGGAGGATGGCATCGAGAAATTCATCAGGAACCGTGTCGCTCTTGAAATGGTTGGTGGCGCGGCGCTCCAACAGCGCTTGCGCAATAGATTTAAGCGGCTTGCCGTCGGGCTGCGTCTCAGGAATATTGGTCGGCTTGTCCTGCATACACTTCCTCTCTGCGGTTCGTAAATTTTATGTAAAGGATAACGAGCGAGATTGTAGCAGAAAGGAAAGAAAACGATGAATGATGAACGATGAATGATGAATGAAAAGCTGTCCGTAGTCAGTTGTCCGTAGTCAGTTGTTTTTCTTCTTTAACAACGGACCACTGACTACGGACTACGGACAGTTCTTAATTCATCATTCATCACTTCGTTCTCCGGCAACCGAATCACTCCGTTTGTAATCCAATGCCCGTTCAAATATTATCGGGAGGTCATAATTTTGTTTGAAGCCCGCGCCGCGAAAAGAGTTTCAATGAATAAGAGAACAATTTTAATTTTCACGCTAACCGTTCTGTTTGTCTGCGCTCTGAATGCTGAGGCGCAGACACGAAAAGTTCCGGCGACGGCGAATAAGCCAGCCGCTACGCCAACTTCGTTGCCGCCGGGCACGCTCGCAGTCGTCAACGGTCAACCGATTACGCTCGCTGACCTTGATCCGCAGTTGCGTCAGGCTGTAGAGAGTCTGGACAAGCAGATTACCGATGCGCGCAGCGAAATGTTGCAGGCGCAGATCAATCGTTTCCTGCTTGAGGACGAAGCGAAGCGTCGCAACGTGACGCCGGACCAGTTGCTGGATGCGGAAGTCAACAGCAAGGTCACAGCCCCTACGGAAGCAGAGATTAAGACTGTCTATGATGAGAACAAGAGCCAGATAGGCAATGCAGACCTTGCGAGCGTGCGCGAAAACATCATCACCTACCTGCGCAACAAGCAGATGCAGGCCCTCAGCGATGATCTCATCAAACGCCTGCGCGCCGCCACGCCGTTTACGCTTGCCGCAAACGTGAACGCGCCGAACCTTGCTCCGACCGCAGTGCTTGCAACGGTCGCCAAACGTCCCATCACGGCGGGATTACTGAACGAGCGTTTCAAGCCCATCGCCTACGACATGCGTCGCCGCATTTATGATTTTGAGAAGACTGCTCTTGATGCGAAGATCAATGACGCTTTGCTCGGAGCGGAAGCGCAGAAGCGCAACACGACGCCCGAAGCGGTGTTCCAGATAGAGGTCGTGCAAAAAGCTCATCACCCGACCGATGAGGAAGTCGCAAAGTTTTACGAAGACAACAAGGCGCGCGTCAACGGCGATCTCGCGTCCCTCAAACCTCAGATTGTCCAGTATCTTGAGGAGCAGGACCAGCGCAGCCTCTCGTTAGCGCTGGTTGACCGCCTGCGCGCGGGCGCAAGCTTCCGCATCCTTTTGAAAGAGCCGGAAGAATTGGCGCAGAAGATTAGCGTGGACGACGACCCTGCGCGCGGCGATGCGAGTGCGCCCGTCACCATTGTCGAGTTTACGGATTACCAGTGCCATATGTGCGGCGCGATGTACCCCGTCATTGAAGAGGCTCTGAAGCCTTACGGCAATCGCGTGCGCTTCGTCATGCGAGATTTCCCACTGGACCAGCACGCGAACGCGCGCAAGGCTGCTGAAGCCGCAGATGCCGCCAGCGCGCAGGGAAAATTCTGGGAGTACATCGCCATCCTCTTCAAGAATCAGGAAGCGCTCGATGTTCCGTCTCTGAAAAAGTATGCGTCCGATCTAGGGCTTGATCGCGCGAAATTTGATGCCGCGCTCGATAATGGAACTTACGCCGCAGAAGTCAGTCGTGACCGCTTCGACGGCGAATTCTACGGCGTTAACGCTACGCCATCCATCTTCATCAACGGCGTCCGCCTGCGCGACCTGACCGCCGAAGGACTCAAGGCCGCGATAGACCGCGCGCTCGCGCAAGGCAGCAGTCAAGCGAAGCCCGCGACGAAATGAGTTTGTAGGGGCAGGGCTTGTCCCTGCCCGTCTTTTATTCAAACAATAAATTAACAGGATGGACAGGATAGACAGGATGAAAGAAATTGGCTCATTTGCTGATTTACTCATTAACTCAATGAGCCAATGAGTTAATGATGCAATCTCTTCTTCATCCTGTCTATCCTGTCCATCCTGTTTGAATTCTTCTGTAAGTTGAGCGGGCTGCGGACTTGCCCTGCCCCTACAATTTTGTTCGGCGGTTTTAGGATGAAGCCAATAAAGAAAAGCGGAAAGCGGAAGCAGGCTGTCAGGCGCAGGAGTAGAAACTGGCTGCTGCCTTCTCTTGTTCTGTCTCTTGCAGTTCTACTGCTGGTCCCTTATTGCGCCGGAACAAACACCTTTCATTCTCGTTGGAGCGAGCCTGTCGCAGACAGCGCGCTTGATGGCGTTCCCGTCTATTCCTTCAAGGTCGTCAACACGTGGGCGCACGACCCTGAAGCCTACACGCAAGGGTTAATCTACGCGGACGGCATCCTCTACGAGAGCACGGGCCGCTACGGGCAATCGAGCCTGCGCAAAGTCGAATTGACGACGGGCAGGGTCTTGAAGAAAGTTGACGTTGACCCGCAGTATTTCGCGGAAGGGATGACGCTCTTTCAGGGAAAAATTTTTCAACTGACGTGGAAGGCGCAAAAAGGGTTTATCTACGACACGGATTTCAACCGCACGGGCGAGTTCACTTATGAAGGTGAAGGCTGGGGCCTCACGCACGACGCAGAGTCGCTGATTATGAGCGACGGCACTAACCGGATACGCTTCCTCGACCCGCACACCTTAAAAGTCCAGCGCACCATCAGCGTCATTGATCACGGCAAGCCTCTGCTTGAGCTTAACGAACTCGAATACATCCGTGGCGAAATCTTCGCCAACATCTGGCAGACAGACCGCATCGTGCGCCTTGACCCGCACGATGGAAAGATTCTCGGCTGGGTTGACATGATGGGCCTGCTCAAGCTCAAAGATGATTACGACAAGCCCGTTGATGTTCTCAACGGCATCGCTTACGACGAAGCTGGCGACCGCCTCTTCGTCACAGGCAAACTGTGGCCGAAACTCTTCGAGATTCGTTTGAAGAAGAAGTAGCCGCTTTTACTCCGCAGTAATCGGGCCGATTTCCATTCTCGGAATGTGCATCAAATCCATAGAGCTTAACGCATTGCGCGACCATTGGGCGTTTAACTCCACCAATGCCCCGCTCAACAGAGCAGAGAATCCGCTCGTATTAGCTTCCGCAGGCCAGGGAATGGATCGCCTGTGAGCGCGTTCGTAGAGGTTGAAACTAAACCAATCAATGTGAATATGCGTGTAATGTCTCCTGTCTTGCAGATAAAGGCCGGGGATGCCCCTACTTGAGAACGCTACGTTTTCGTAAATGATGCTCAGCCAGCGCATCTCGTTGTGAAAGTCCAAAAATATCGTGACGAGATTTTCGGCGAGAACCCTTTCGCTCGGAACGCTGGCAAAAAGGATAATATCTAAAGCCAACCCCGCATCATGGCGGTTCAAAGTCCCATCCTTGCGCCACTGTAATCTGGTAAGGTGCTCACCATTATGCTCCCTGTAAGTTCCCGCTAAATAAGGGATGGAGCCTCTCAAAGCTCTCTTCAACTCACGCACGGCAGGACAAGGCAAAGGCATAAATTTTCCTCCTCGCAAGAGTATCTGTTGTGTGCTGGACGTAGCGTCGCCAAAATTCTGCGCTACGGAAATTATAACTTCATGCGCTGTTCATTTCCATGCTGATGCGTATATATTTGCAGGCGGCAAAATTCAAAAAGAGTTAAAGACTTCTTTATCCAGAGATCAAAGTTTTCGGAAAGGTCAGTGATGGGAATTTCGCTGAAGACTGAACACCTGAAGCGCTACAAAGACATCGCCATGCTCTTCATGAAGTATGGCCGCTCCGATCTGGTCAAGCAGGCCGGACTGGAAGAGGCCGTCGGAGCGGAAGGCGGAGCGGCCACAGAAGCCGCCGTGCCCGAAGCCGAAGAGTTGGCGGATGATCTTGAGCGGCTCGGCCCGACCTTTATCAAGCTGGGCCAGTTGCTCTCGACGCGCGCAGACCTTCTGCCCCCTCCTTACCTCGCAGCCCTCGCGCGCCTGCAAGACAACATAGAGCCTTTCACCTTCGCGGAAGCGGAAAAGATAATCTCGTCAGAGCTTCAGGTGCGTCTCTCGAAAGCCTTCGCTGATTTTGATCGCGTGCCGGTGGCCGCAGCATCTCTGGGACAGGTCTATCGCGCGACGCTCAGAGACGGGCGGCAGGTTGTTGTCAAAGTGCAGCGACCGGAGATACGCGAACAGATTGCCGGAGACCTTGACGCGCTCAACGACATGGCGTGCTTTCTTGATTCGCACACGGAGCTTGGCAAGCGTTACGAATTTGAGAACATGCTCAGCTTGCTGCGCAAGAGTCTGATGCGCGAGCTGGATTACAGGCAGGAGGCTGGCAACCTCATCACGTTTCGCCACAACCTGCGCGCCTTTGAGCGCATCGTTGTGCCCGCGCCCGTTGAAGACTATACGACCTCGCGCGTCTTGACGATGGAGTTCATTCAGGGCAAGAAGATTACCACGCTGAGTCCTCTGACATTCATAGAGATTGACGGCGCATCGCTCGCAGACGAACTCTTCAGCGCCTACTTGCAGCAGATGCTCGTTGACGGCTTCTTTCATGCAGACCCGCATCCCGGCAACATCTTTCTCACGGACGATGCGCGCATTGCTATCCTGGACCTCGGCATGGTCGCGCGCATCATGCCCGGCTTTCAAGAGAACATGCTGCGCCTGTTGCTTGCCATCAGCGAAGGGCGCGGCGAAGAGGCTGCGGAAGTCTCCATCAAGATGGGCGAGGCGAAGCCAGACTTTGACAGAGACACATTCACGCGCCGCATCTCAGACCTTGTTGCGCTGCACAGAGACGCGAGCCTCAACAAGATTGACGCGGGCCAGGTCGTTTTAGAGATTACGCGCATCTCTGCGGAGACGTGGTTTCGTCTCCCGCCTGAGTTCACGATGATTGCAAAGACGCTGCTCAATCTGGACCAGGTAGTCTATACGCTTGAGCCTTCGTTTGACCCGAACGCTGTGATTCGCCGCCGCGCGACAGAGATTTTGCAGCAGAGAGTCGTGCAGAGCCTCGCGCCGGGCAACATCCTCAGCAACCTTATCGAGATCAAAGAGTTTCTGGAAAAGCTGCCCGTCAGGGTCAACAAAATTCTGGATGCTGTCGGCGAGAATAAACTTAAGTTCTCTGTGGACGCGATTGATGAAAAGGTCTTGCTCGAAGGTTTTCAGAAGATTGCGAATCGCATCACGCTCGGACTGCTGCTGGCGGCTCTCATTGTCGGCGCGGCGTTGCTGATGCGGGTTGAGACATCGTTTCGCATCTTCGGCTATCCCGGCCTCGCCATGATTTTTTTCCTCATCGCGGCGGCTGGCGGCCTCTGGCTGGCCCTCACCATTCTTTATTACGACGAGAGACCGAAGAAGAAGGGTGAAGAGTGAAGCAGCCTCATCTTGTAGGTACAGGGACAAGTTCGCAGCCCGCACAACCTACAGAAGAATTCAAACAGGATGGACAGGATAGACCGAGATAAAGAAGAAGCGATGAATGCAGAATGATGAGCGCAGAATGAAAGACGAAAAGCAATCTCTTCATCCTTCATCCTTCCGCCTTCATCCTTGCTTTTCATCCTGTCCATCCTGTTAATTTTCTGCACATAAATCTCGCCTGAAATGCCTTAATCCCCAGCATTTTCGCTGTAATTCCCGCTCCTGCCTCCTTTTCTGTTAAACAACCTCAAGAATTTCTCAAGTGTCACGTTCTAATCTTCGTGTTGTTCCGGCATGAGTGGGAAGCCGGAGGACGGATTGACCGATTTCAAGCAGAAATGAGTCTTAACGCTTACACAATTTGGGAACGCTCGCCTGAAGTTTTCCTCACGCGAGCGCACACGACGAGTTCCGACGCAGGAAGTGTAAACATGCAGCTTATCCTCGATAAAATTACGACCCCAGCGCAACTGCCGCGCCTCTCGCGTGTGCGTTTACTAAAAACGCTTCAAGCGAGTCTGGCCTCATGCACTTCGACCATCATCAACGGGCGCGCAGGCACCGGCAAGACTCTGCTTGCCACGGATTTCGCCTTCCGCTCAGGCCGTCGCGTCGCATGGTACAAGGTTGACGCATCGGACACAGACCTCTCCGTCTTCCTGCAATATCTGGTCGAGAGCGTGCGCTCGATTCGCCCCGATTTTGGCAAAGAGACGCTCGCACAGCTTCTTGAGACGGCCTCGCTCGAAGACATCCCTCTGCTCGCGGAGGCTTTCGTCTATGAGTTGTTAGAGGCTGGCGGCAATCCGCTGCTCATCGTCTTAGAAGACCTGCACCTGATTTACGATGCCGAATGGGTCGTGCCGTTCTTTCGTCGCCTGCTGCCGTTGCTTCCGGCAGACGCGCACATGCTCATCACGGGCCGCAGTCTTCCGCCCGCTCCGCTCTGGCGTATGCGCTCGAAGCAAACATTGTGCGTGATTGAAGAGCAGGAGATTGCTTTCAATTCGGAAGAGACACGAAAACTTTTTGAGAGCTACGGCTTGTCCGACTCGCAGGCCGCGATGGCTTTCAAACAGACGCGCGGTCGCGCCGCGATGCTCGACACGATGGCCGCGCTACTCGGCTCAGCGCCCAGAGCGGCAGAACAAGCCGCTCCCGTCACAAAGCGTCGCAGACGCTTCATCAGCCACGTTCATGGTTATTGTCTGTAAAAGCAAGGATGAAGGCGGAAGGATGAAGGATGAAAGAAAAGCTGTCCGTCGTCCATTGTCCGTGGTCAGTTGTTTTGAGTGTCGGGAATCTTGAATACTCCATCTTTAGCATTCATCTTAGCAATCACAAATAACTGACTACTGACAACGGACAAAGAACAGTTCTTTCTTCATCCCTGCTATGCTAAGCTGCGTTCAAAATTCGCGCATACCCGCAGGGTACATGCCGATGCCACAGAGGCCGCGTCAGCCCAGTTCGGAGAGCTTACAGTCGTCGCAGTCTGCGTCGTCGCAGACCTCTGCACAGCCGACCTTCTTTCTACGAACGAAACTTTTGCCGCCGCGCCCCGCGCCGGAGCTGCTCTCGCGCCCGCGTCTTACAGAACGCCTGCTTGCAAATCTCGTGCATCCGGTCACGCTCGTCACAGCCAACGCAGGCTCAGGCAAGACCACGCTCGTCGCTGATTTCGTGCGCACGCACGCCAGCAAGCACGTCTGGTATCAACTGGACCACACGGACGCAGACCCTTTCGTCTTCTTAGGCTACATCACGCATGGCATCAAGCAGGCCGTGCCCGGCTTCGGCGATGTGATGTTCTCTTACTTGCAGCAATCTGCGGGAGAGCTTGCGAGTCAACCGGAACGCGCCGTTGACGTGCTCCTCAATGAAGTGCTTGAGCGCATCGAGCAGCAGTTGATACTCGTGCTTGACGATTATCATCATCTCGGCGCGGAGACGGCAGTTCATGCCGTAGTTGATCGCCTGCTCGCATATCTGCCAGACGTGCTGCACGTCATCATCATCTCGCGCGATGTGCCGCCGCTCGCGCTTGCGCGCCTGCGCTCTCAAGCCTCGCTCTCAATCATAGACCGCAACGAGCTTCTTTTTACTGACGACGAGACGCAGGAGCTTTTTCGCAAAGTCTTCGATCTGGAATTAACGCCTGAGCAGTTGAGCGAGTACCGCGAGCGCACGCACGGCTGGATTACTGCGCTCCAACTCGTGCGTCAGGTCGCGCAGCGTCAGGCTTTCGCCGGAGGATTAAAGAACGGCGATGCGCCCGACCTCGTTGAAATCCTGCGCCAATCCGAGCGCGACATCTTCGACTATTTCGCCGAAGAAGTTTTCGCAGACGAGACTGATGAGGTGCAGCGTTTCCTGATGCGTATCTCTCTGCTCGACAGAATTGAGACGGAAGCCTGCGGCGCGCTTCACGCGGAGATGAATTGCGCGCAGACGCTCTCCGCGCTTGTTCGCCGCAACGTCTTCCTGAGCGTGGCGAGCGACGGGCGCGGCGAAGAGTATCGCCTGCATCCACTCTTTCGCGGCTTTCTGCGCCGACGCCTGCGAACGGAGTTGGGCGAGACGGGCATGGCCGCAGAGCACGCGCGCTACGCCGAATATTTTCTCTCGCGCGGGATGTGGGAACAGGCCGTGCATCATCTTTTGTCTGCGACAGAGTTTGAGCGTGCCGCTTCTCTCATCGCAGAGAAAGGCGACGATTGGATAGCGTCGGGCGCGCTCTCTTCGCTCGCTACGTTTACGGAAGCTCTTCCTGCCAACGCGCTCGAAGCTCACCCGCGCGCTCTTTTCCATCGCGCGGAAGTCGCGCGCCTGCGCGGAGAATTAGACTCTGCACAATTCATACTGCGCCGCGCCGTCACGTTTCTGCATGAGAAGGATGATAAAGAAGGCGAGGCCGAAGCTCTTCATTCGCTTGCCACACTCGCGCGTCGTCGCGGCGATTGCCAGACGGCCTTCAACTATCTTGATCGCGCAGTCGAGTTGACGGACGAACGCTCGCTCGTGCGCATCAAGTGCGGCAACACGCGCGGCCTGTGCCACGTAGCTTTGGGCGAATGGACCAAAGCGGAACTTGAATTTCGCGGCGCGCTGCAATCCGCAGAAGAGCGCCACGACGAACATTACATACGCCTCATCGCGCACAACCTCGGCACGCCCGCAGGCATTCGCGGCGACTTCGGAGAAGCCCTGCGCTGGTTTCGCCGCATGTCGCGCGAAGGCCGTCAAGAGACGCCTCTGCCGCAGGAGGCCATCGCGGATTTGAACATGGCGCGCTGCTACATCTATCGCGGCGAGCTTGATGAAAGCGAGCGTCATCTTGATCGCGCGCTCGAACGCTGCCAGCTTTTCAATCTTGTCTCGACGCGCGCAGAAGTCTTCGAGGCTTACGGCAATCTCTATCGTGAGCGCGCAGATTTTGAGCGCGCAACGGAATTCTACGAACGCGCCGCGCGCGCTTACGACGAAGCAGGCATAGACCCGACGCGCCCTGAGCTTCTCGAAGAGCAGGCATTGCTCAGCCTACAGCTTGGCGATTTGACGACAGCGCGCGCAACGATTAATCGTTTAGTCGAAGCACGCC
>JBAWGU010000069.1:0-2223 GCA_049593215.1 Pyrinomonadaceae bacterium | reverse complement strand
CCATAGCGCCTCTCCTTTTCTAAGATGGGTTGTTATTAACGAAGTTTCGCGCGTCCGTTGCGGTCTTCAGTATTTGCTCGACGTGCTTTTCCAAAGCTCTTTCAAATCCGGAATCTTGAACATCATTGGCTTCGACTAGCATGTCATGGGCACTCGAAGCCTCCGCTTTAATCATGGTCTGGTAATACATCTCTATGACGGAACCGAGAAGCACCTCCTTCGACGGGAAGGGGCTGAGCGTGTAGCCTCTCTCGGGGAAGTAGATCGTCTCGAACTGAGCGCGGTACTCAGACGGCGCAGCCATCTGAAGCAGCTCATGAATTTCACACGGTGATGCTACCTTTGAGAGGAGGGAATAAGCCTTTCTGCCGATTTCGAGCGGATCGCCGCCGACTTCTTCATGCATCAACGGGTGATCTGCGAGCCACCTGACCATTGTGTCAGTCATCTCCTGTCGCTTACGGCGCGGAGCGAGCCAGAGCGCAAGGTTGCCGTAAAATTGCCCGATCTGATCTCCGACAGACCCCACTGGCACTGGTAAGCGAAATTTAAATAGATTGACGAAGAGATAATGGTGCCAAGAAGAATCGGCGACGATGCGTCCTACGTCGGCGTTATCGCCATTGTAGGCCGAGACGAGGTTAAGCAGTTGGGAGTTTCGCTTGTCAACGCCGCGCGCTACCAAAACGGGCGTCGGCTGCATGAATTTACCCCTCGGCCATACATCTAGGTCATTTAGGTTGGTAGGCATGATGATCGCCCCCTCGTGCGCGTGATCAGGGAAGACCTGAATCCATGCTTCACCTTTATAGAAGAAGAGCGGGTGGGCCTGACCGCCGGGAGCAGGACTGCCTTTCACATCGAAGGTTTGAAGGAGTAGTTGCTGTGGGTTTGGGTCTGCCTGTATCTGAAGGCTGTTGATGTCTATGCCTGTAACGGGTGTTTGTGTATTAAAGCTGTCTTGCGGGTAAGCGGTCGGCGTGCCTTCCCACTTACGCATCCGCCCGGCCCTCGGCACACAACGCCCCAGAGCGCGCCCCAAGCCTAAAAATTTTTCTTCCCTTGAATTGTCGGGGCAGTCGGCGTTCTGGTTGGGCAGTGCGTCTGGGGGACGCTTGTTGGCGTGGTCGCCAGTCATCAGCACGCCGCCGCCGCCCTTGCTATTATCCTCACTCACCTTCATCCAGTTTTTCAGCGCCGCCACTTCTATGGCGTCTAGCTCACTTTGCGGGCCGCCACGGAGAATCCCCAGTGTAAATTTCTCTCTATTCACCTGATGGAGACCGAAGAACCAAACTTCGTCATACCTTCCCAGCGTTGCCTCGTCGAGCTTATGGTCGGCATGAGTCTGAGCATTAGAACTTCTGCTCACCCACTCGACTTCTATCTTGGCGAAGGCTGGCGCGTGGGCTTGGAGATGTTCTATCATCAGCCCGAGACCCATTAATTCATTGCCCTTTGTAATGACCTTCGGATCATCTGTGTACAATAGAATTCTGATGGTCGGCCTCTCTGCGGGGAGCAGCGACAGGCGTTCACTATCATCGAGCATGGGGTTGGTCAAAAATTCAGGCGGCATAGGGTGGCCTCCGATATAGACTGTTTCAGCGATCAAGAATCATTTGACGCAAGGCGATATGGCTGGCTCTATGAGAGACCACTTCCTAGCATAGTCGGCATAGCGAGTGCAAGCCCCTTAGCGGCTCATCGGTGAGCCAACCGGCCATTGCCTCCACTTTATTATGATGGGGCAGCCGAAAACGTATCCTATCTCTCTACATCTTGCTGTGGATGAAGACATGGTTGGCGCATCTGGCGGACCGGCTTTGGAAGACAAGCTCACAGATTTGTCAGCGTCGCTACAATATGTTGAATGTCTCTCGCCGTCTCAATGTTGCGGTCGTCCATAGACGCTACTTACGCTTTCTTAAAGTTCAAGGTTGCTGCGAAGCTGAGCGATGTCACGTTGCGGCGGAGCGCCGAAAAGCTTTTTGTACTCGCGGCTAAAGTACGATGGGTCCTCATAACCGACGCGAAAACCGGCGCCATCCGTTGCTTCTTACGTTTCGCTTCTCGATGGTTCATAAAATTCATCTTAGTCTCTTTGTTTACTCTTAGCACGCTGCACGAAGAGTTTTTGCAGGATTGTCCGAATATTTGCGAGTATCGTCATAACGCCCCTTATTCCTGAGCCTTTATAATCAAACTTAAACAGTAGGACTG
>JBAWGU010000068.1:0-6898 GCA_049593215.1 Pyrinomonadaceae bacterium | reverse complement strand
GTAAAGACCTGTCCGTTGTCCGCAGTCAGTTGTCCGTTGTTAATTCTTCAGGATTCAACTTGGGCATCACAAACAACTGGCTACGGACAACGGACTACTGACTATTTCTATGACTGCCACACTGGGTTTCGTCATTCTGCTGGTTGCGCTCGCGCTCGTCTTCGATTACATCAACGGTTTTCACGACGCGGCCAATTCCATCGCGACAGTTGTCTCGACACGCGTGCTTTCGCCCGGCATCGCGGTCATCTGGGCTGCCTTCTTTAATTTCATCGCCTTCGCAGTTTTCGGCACGCGCGTCGCTAAAGCCATCGGCGACGGCGTGAACATGTCGCTCATCGCGCAAGACCTGCGCCTTTACGTGTTGCTCGCCGCGCTGCTGGGCGCAATCATCTGGAATCTGATTACGTGGTATCTGGGCCTGCCGACTTCAAGCTCGCACGCGCTGCTTGGCGGCTATGCGGGCGCAGGCATCGCCGCTTTCAGAGGTCTTTCGGGGCCGCAAGGCAGCTTACTAAAGACTGAAGTATGGGCGAGGACGCTCAAGTTTATAGTGCTCTCGCCGCTCATCGGCGCGTTGCTCGGTTTCACTTTTATGGTGGCGGTCTACTGGATTTTTCGCCGCTCGACGCCTGCCAACGTGGACAAAATCTTTCGCCGCGGCCAACTTTTCTCCGCCGCAGCCTTCTCTTTAGGACACGGCGGCAACGATGCGCAGAAGACGATGGGCATCATCACGGCAGTGCTCACGGCTGGTGGTTTCTTATCTTACGACGCAACTCATCAATACGGGCCGCACAACGAGATGCCGGGCATTCCTTTTTGGGTCGTGATGATAGCTCATGCGGCGATAGGACTCGGTACTCTCTCAGGCGGCTGGCGCATCGTACATACAATGGGATCGAAAATCACGAAGCTGAAACCCGTCGGCGGCTTCTGCGCAGAGGCAGGCGCAGCCGTGACGCTCGCCTACGCCACACTGACAGGCACACCCGTTTCAACCACGCACACCATCACCGGCGCTATCGTCGGAGTGGGCGCAACGCGCCGCCTCTCAGCCGTCAAGTGGGGCGTCGCTGGCCGCATCGTCTGGGCATGGATTATCACCATCCCCGCCGCCGCCATCTTCTCTGCAATCTTCTTCCTGATCGTTGAGTTCATCCACAAGCTAACGACAGGCTAGTCCAACAGCGAGGCGAAGCTCGCTTGACCTTGAATTGAAAAAGAGAGGAGAGGTACATGAAAAGAACTGCTGCTAACGTGACACGCCTCGCCATGTCTGTTGTGCTCCTGCTCGGCGGCCTGACGGCCTGCGCTCTCAATGTTCGGGCGCAGGGCAACGCTGCGGCTCAAACAGGCAAACTGACCATCTGCGATCATATTGATGACGATTGGAAATGCGTCGGCGCGGCCTCGCCGTGGCCCGCCGACAAGCCCTTCAATATTCTGCTTGAGCTTCCGCAGGCCATCGAGATCATCTCTGTCGGCTTCGTCATACACAAAAGCGATGAAAAGGGAGTGGACACGGATTTCGTGGACGAGTTTGAGTTGATGATTCAAGGCAAGGCGCGTCTCTTCGCTACGACCGAAGGGATGCGGCTGCCAGCAGGCCGCTACACGGTTTACGGAATTTACTGGACCAAACGGCAGGTCAACTATCATCCCGGTAATTTCAAAGAGTACCTCGGCAAGACCGAGTTGATTGTCAAATAGATTGGCATCGCTGAAAGGTGTTGAAATCATGGCGCGCACGCAAAGCTGGACACGCAATCTCAGCAAGAAGGTGAAGCAGACTCTCACGCCTCCGCCTATCGTCAACGACGAGCCGTTAAAGCGATTGAAGCAGCGCGCTGAGGATTTAGGATTAATCGTCCACGCGCAGTCCGCAAAGAAGAAGAAACGCAATCCGAAGTGAAGCGCCCACACAACCGGGAAAAAGTTTTCGAGCGCAAGCGTTGCGCGCCCGTTGCTTACCGCAATAGAGGCTTTATCTTCTGCTCAAACTCTTCAGGTAAAAGAATGCCTTCAATCGAATCCTGAATGTTGCCTTCACGGTCTATCACAACCGTCAAAGGCAGCGTGTCTCCCGGATCAAATAAAGCTCTGGTCTCTTTTGTGCCGAACAGGATTGGATAGTTAATCCCGATGCTGTGAATAAAGCGACGCACCTTCGCACGCTGTGTCGGCGGATAAGTAATGCCTATCACTTGTAAGCCTTTGCTTCTAAACTCGCGCTGCCACTTCACCAGCTCAGGCATCTCTGCGCGACACGGCGGACACCACGTCGCCCAGAAATTAAGGAGCACAACCTTACCTTTGTAATCACCTACACGCACCGTGCGTCCCTTGAGATTTTTAAGAACAAGAGCCGGAGCTTTATGGCTTTGCCCGTCTGCGACAAACGGCAGCGTGACCAGCAGCAGAACCAAAACGATTACTCTCAACATCTCTTAACCTCAAAACAAATACTTCACGCCGAGTAGGACATTTATAACGTTACGCAGCACGAGCGGCCCGGTGTTGCGTATGACCGGAATCTGCACGCTCCCCTCGACCGCGAATCTGGGGCGGGCGGCATACTGAAGTCCGGGAGCTAAGTAGAACTCGGTTGATTTGCTACCCTCGACCACAGCGCCATTCAATCGACCATGACCGCGCTGCACAAAGCTGCTCTCAAGAATGACGAACAACTCTTTGCCCGGCGTTTGATAATCGCGTGGCAGGAGCACGTACTCGAAATCTGTGTTCACTCTCAGCTCATTGCCCATGCGAAATCCATCACGCTCCGAGCGCAAGACTGCCTCTACGTTGCCGCCGAAGATGAAACGGCCACCAGCCTGAGAGAATGCCACATCAAAGTGCGGCGACAGTCCGCCGCTAATAGGTGTGAGTTGCTGCCGGACGAAAGCGGGCGCGTTAATCTCTCTTTCACCCGGCGCGCTCTTTTTGCCTGTCGGCAATTCTAAACCGAAGCGTACCGCCGATTGCCTGTCTCCATAGGTCTTCACGGTTCGATAGAAACGGTACTTGCTCCACAGCATGATGTTTCCGAAGCCCGCGCCCGCGCCGGAAGTTATTCCATCATCGAAGGCCGTCCGCGAGAAAGGAACTTCTGCTTCAAGTTGCAGGCGTGGGCTTGGCGTGTATGAAACGCTCATGTCGAGGAGTTGCCGTTTCACTTCGAGGTTGCCGAGATGCTGCTTGATGAAATAGAGGCGCGGCACGAGCGCGCCTCCCTTGTAAACAGTGAGTCCCGGCGTGGTCGTGCGAATCGGAGCAAGCGGCTCTGTCACTCCCACGTTTGATGATGAAAGGTCGAGAGGAGATTCAGCATCAAAGCTTGCGTGCGAGAACTTAACGGTCGCGCCGCCGTCGTATTGTGTATAGAGGCTCGCAGTCTTTGACGTACTCTCTACTTTCTTCAACGTGCGAACAGAAACCACCTCGCGCGCAGACGCTCCCGTGCCTGCTGTCTTCCAGTCGCCTGTTATCTCAACGCGCTCGCCGGGCGCGGCATTAGCTAACACTTGAGACAAATTCTCTCCGACGAGAGTGAAACGCTGGCCTGTCTGATCAGAGACCAGCATCCAGCCTTGACCGTCACGCTCAAGTGTTCCGACGACAGTTATGTCCGCCGCATCGAGCGTGTAGCCAGCCTTTTTGAGCGAGTCTTTAAGCGCCTCAAAGGAGACTGCTTTGTCAGGCTTCGGCGTGAATACGCCCAAGCCCTTTTTAATATCTGTGACTTGAATCTCTTTCAGTTTCGGTGCGAATTCCAGACGGCTCACGGCCTTCTGAATGTTGTACACTCAATTTCCGCAGAGGTAGCCCGCGATGTGCATCTGCACCCTCTTGACTTCGGCGCTGGAACTGGTCGCGCTCCCGAAGAGCAACACGAGACCCAATAATGCCGGAATAAGATTTCTCTTCATCAACGTCTCTCCTTGATTCAAAATAGATAAATGATTCCTGCGCGAGGCGTCTTCGGTTGAACGGACGCCCGCGCTCATTCAAGCACAAAGCTATTACGCTCACCCTGAGACGGCAAGCGGGCACACTTCGGCTGTAGTCTTACTTAAATCAGGAGTGCGAGATGTTGAATGTAGATAGGCGGAGAATGCTCTTTGCGCTCCGGTCTGCTTTGAGCAAGAAGCCCGACAGGCACTAAAGACGTAGAAGGAATAACCAGAGCACTGTGAATCGCAAGCGTAGGAGATGGCACAGAGGGAATGTTGCTGGTCGGCGCGGTCGTGCCGGGCACAGTGCAGTTCAGCGAACAGCAGAGGCGCGCGGCGTAAACTTCAGGAGTGGTGTTCTGAGACTCCGCTTTCTTACAGCAATCTTCCGCGCCCGTCATCGGACATTTCTTCTCACCCCAATGTGCATTAACGCCCGCGAGCGCATTGCCTGCAAGCACGAGTAGAAGAATAAGAGATATGCACCATTTCGCCATTGCCGTGTGAGAATGTATTTAATGGGAGAGATGGCTGTCAAGGTGTATCCGCCCCGATTTTTCAGATAGGCGGCTATTCTGCCTGAACCATCACTTGATTTCTCTTAACAGCAAAGCCGATAAAGCGACCCACGCCCGCCTCACTCCATCTCGAATTAACTAACATTTAATATGCGAATCAAGAGTTGATAAGAGATTAGCTGATGGAGAATTCTTTGCGCTCCTTCGCGTCTTCACCTTCGCGTCCTTTGCGTTTAACCTTGAGCTTAACCGCAAAGGACGCAAAGGCGTTTCGCAAAGGTCGCAAAGTGAGTTCTTCTCTTGATTCGCATTTAATATATAACTGCTCTTCCAGAACTTCGCCGCGCTACATTCCTCACCTTTAGTGAGCCAAACTTGAAATGCGCTTTTGAACAGAACGAGCGTTGAAGATTTAATGCCCTGTTCACTCGGAATTAACATTCCGGTAACACGCTTCGCATACAGTCCGCCTTTGAAACTCGCGTCAAACTTTTCCGCACTCGCTCAGCATTCTCCGGCTCCGAATTTTAAGATTTGTTTCGAGCGAGACATTTGCGAAGTTCAAAGGAGAAAGAGCATCTTGTCCAGCTACAAACCAAACACGCGCCCGAAATTAAGATTCGCCCTGCTCGTGTTCCTATCGTCCATCCTGCTGCTCAGCGCTCACGGCGCACGCGCGCAAAGTCTCATGCAGGCAGGCTCGGATGAGAAGAAGCCTGCTCAGGCAAGCAGCACGCCCGATTCAAATGTTGATGCTCGCGTGCGCGCGCTCGAAGAGGCTCTTGAGAAACAGAACTCAAAGCTTGAGCAGATGCAGAAGATCATCACAGGCCAGCAACAGACCATTGAGCGTCTCTCAGCGAATCCATCGAGCCTGCAAGCGGCGAGCATCGTGAGCAGTATTCCGACAACGGACGCAGTTCCAAACAGCAACAGCGCGACGGCATCCAACGCGCCCTCTGCTAACCCTTCTTCAACGCAAACTCAGACCATCGAAGAGCGTTTGAAAAAAGTTGAGGGGCAGGTCTTAAAGTTTGGCCCGTTTCGTTTGAGCGGAGATTTCCGCTTGCGCGCCGACGGCATCTTTCGCTCGGCAAGCGAAACTCCAGGCACGCCGCTTCAGCACGTGCAAAACGTTCGCGCGCGTTATCGTCTTCGCCTGAACTTCGACACGGACATCTATCCCACGCTTAGCTTTCACGGCCAGCTTGCCACAGGACCAATCAACAACGCGCTGACATTAGATCAGGACTTCTCTTCAACGGTCGCGCGCCATCCCTTCTTCATCAACGAGGCTTGGGTTGATTACCACCCGAACAAAAACATACAGCTACAGGCAGGGCGCGTGCAGGAAGTTTTCGCGGACAACTCGCGCTTTCTCTTTGACGACGATGTGCGCTTCAACGGTTTCAATGAAAAGTATTCGATTCCTTTCAAAGCGAACGCGCTTGACGTAACGAGCGTAGAGCTTCGCGCGGGGCAGTACATCCTGAGCAATCCAAACGTCGCCGTGGTGACGGCGGGCAGCCCGCTTGCGCTCGCAGGCGCAACGATTGGCAGCACGGGCCGCGCCTCAAATCTTTTCCATCAGGGCTTGCTCGTCAATCAACAATTCAACAAGAAGTGGGGCGAGCAGCTTGGCGCGGACATTCAGCTTTATCGCAACCCGAACCAGATTCAACTCGCTTCGACGGCAGCGGGCGTCGTCCTGATTGTTCAACCCGGCATCGGCCTCACTCTTTCTGGTCCACTAACGGGCACGGGCAATGCGACGACCACGCCGGGCGGCGCAATCTACACGGCGCGCAATTTTCAGATTGCGCGCTTCACTTATCGTTTGAGCTACGCGGGATTCAAATACGGCGAGCGCAACTATCCCGTCACCTTCAGCTTTCAGGGCGCGCGCAACGTCGGCATCTCTCTCAACGAGCGCGACGCGATGCTCGCCGCGCTGCAAGTCGGCAAGGTAGCGAAGCGCGGAGACACTTCTTATCTTTACGTCTTTTCGATTAAGGGCGCGAACTCTCTCATCTCGCAGTTGACCGATGATGATTTAGGCACAGGCACAGGCGTTAATCTTCGGACACACCACCTTCGTTTCGACTACGGGCTGGCGAAGAAGGTGACGCTGCAAAGCCTGTTCTTCATCCAGCGACAGCTACGCAACAGTGGGCAGTATCCAAACTTCTTCGTGCCGCTCGGCGCGTTTGCGCCTCGCACGTACCGTTTTCAGGAGCAGATAGTTTTCACATTCTAATTTCAGGAGAAGAGATGCAAATGTCTTTTTCAAAAATCTTCAATCGTGCGACGCTCGCGCTCTTGCTCGTCTCTGCGCTCGCGCTCGCTGCCGGATGCAGTGGCGAAAGCGGCGGCGGCGCAAATGGAACGGGCGGCGGCACGATTAGCTTGACGGGCGCGGGTGCG
>JBAWGU010000067.1:0-5838 GCA_049593215.1 Pyrinomonadaceae bacterium | reverse complement strand
GTGTAGGGCACTGAATTCGCCTCAAACGCTCCGATGTCAACAGTGGCCCCGCGAAGCGCGCCCCGTTGATCTGTCTGATTAGCTGGCACACTCCCTCCGCCGTTGTTATTGGCGAGAGAAAGTGAATAAAGCGGACGTGTCGGCGTCGTGCCGCCAGCGTTGCCGAGAGGGGCGAGGAGCGGGTTAATCGGCGCGGAAGAATCGCCAACCCAGTCCCCGTTAGGGAAAGAGCCGTTCGGTTGTCCGGCGGGAAATTGCGTCGCAGCAGTCGCATTATTTCCGATGAGATTGCCGAACTGCGTGGCGAGTGTTCCGCTAAGATAACGAATGTCGGGAGCAACATTTGTGTTAGACACATTATGGGCAACGATGGTGCTTGCCAGATTAAGTGTGCCGCCTGAAACTGTTATGCCTCCGCCTCCGCCTGCGAAAGCAGTATTGTCAGCAATCGTCACATTGCGCAGTGAAGTTGTGCCGAACTGTGAAGTACACAGGCCGCCGCCGGTTTGCAAAGCAGTATTAAAGGAGACGGTCGTATTGACGACGCTTAACGTGCTTGACGGGAGGCCGTTGAGGACAAACCCGGCGCAAGAGGCGCTCATGTTGCCGCTCAAAGTGGAGTTGCTGATACTGTGATTTGCTCCGCCGTAAAGGTAGACGCTGCCGCTACCGCTCGTCGTAAAGGTGCTATCGTTGTTTTGTATAACAACATGGTCGAGCGTGAGTGAAGCGCCGCTGATTGTGCCGTTCATGAAAATGGCGCTGCCGCTGCCACTAAATCCGGTTGCTCCGCCGACGCCGTTTCCACGCTGCAACGTCAGGTTCCTGATCGTCAGATTTGAAAGGCTGCGAAAGATGCGGGTAGCTCCCAGACCGTCAATTATTAAATGATTCGCCGTGCCGCCATCAATAATCAATGAACTGGCGCTTGAAATCAGGAGTTCGCTGCCGAGCGTCAGAGAGATTGTGCAAACCTGTGTGATGGCATTGCAGTTCGGGTCGCTTTGCGGAATCGCAATGTCTATCCGGCTTACTCCGGTAAAGGGACTCTCGTTAATAGTGTTGATAGCCTCGCGCAAGCTGCAATCACTACAGGGTAGCGGATTGTTGGTGTCGGCTGTCTTGCTGACAACAATAGTGTCTGCCTTGGCGCTTATTGCGAGTACTGAAAAAAGAAGAAGCGCGATAATCAGAGCGTAAAATTTCCTGTTCATAAACCTCTCCCTGTTGGATTTTTCCTCTATCTATTTACGCGCAAGGGGTGTAAAAATTGGCTCAGGCTGTCTTGGTAAAAATGTGTTTCCGGCGAAAATATGGAGACTTCGACAGGTGAACTGACGCGCCTGCTTCAGGACTGTAGCGATGGCAGCCGTGAAGCTCTGGACAAGCTGCTGCCGCTTGTTTATGAGGAATTGCGACGTTTGGCGCACAGCTATCTGGCGCATGAACGACGAGACCACACGTTGCAAACCACTGCGCTGGTCCACGAAGCCTACCTGAAACTAATAGACCAGCATTCGGTCAACTGGCAGAACCGCGCACAGTTTTTCGCCCTCTCGGCCCAGGCCATGCGCCGCATACTCATTGATAGCGCGCGGCGGCACACTTCGATCAAACGTGGTAGTGGCGGAGCAAAACTTTCGCTTGACGAAGTTGCAACCGTCTCCGGCCAAACGGCGAACGAATCACTGCTGGCGCTTGATTTGGCTTTGCAGGAGTTACAAAAGATTGACGCCGGGCAAAGTAGAATTGTCGAGCTGCGATACTTCGGCGGTTTGACGATTGAAGAAACGGCGGAGGTTTTGAAAACATCGCCCGCGACAGTCAAGCGCGAATGGACGATGGCGCGGGCATGGCTTTATCAGGCGATGGCTGGCTCGCGCGAATCCCTTGATGAGCCGAACGAATGAGTCTTCGCGCGTACTATGGTAGAAGCAAAGCAGGAGCAAACTGTGCGCGCCGTCTTAAGAAACTTATGAAGCAGGCTCATCGAAGTTTCAACCGGGATACGGCACACGCAGATCAATTCTTCGGACCGGTTAGGACTGCCCCTCCTTCATGAACGCAAACTGGCAACAGATCAAAGAGCTTTTCAATGCCGCAGTTGAACTCGCGCCGCATGACCGTGAGACTTTTCTAAAAGCGAATTGCGTAGCAAGCGATGAGATTCGTAGCGAAGTTTCGGCCCTGTTGTCAGCACACGAATCCGCCGGTGACTTCATCCAACAGCCCGCGATGGTTGATGTCGGTCTGGTCGCAAGCCATGAACAAGTAAACAGTAGTGCGGCGGTCATCGGCCAGCAGATTGGCAGTTACCAGATCATCAGCGAGCTGGGGCGTGGAGGCATGGGTTCGGTTTATCTGGCAGCCCGCGCCGATGAATCATTCGATAAGCAAGTCGCCTTAAAACTTATCAAGCGTGGCATGGATTCCGACGCCATCATCCACCGCTTTGTGATTGAGCGGCAAATCCTCGCCAATCTGGACCACCCGAACATTGCCCGGCTGATTGATGGCGGGACTACAGAAGCTGGCTTGCCCTATTTCGTTCTGGAATATGTCGAAGGACTGAGCATCACTCGCTATTGCGACCAGCACAAGCTCAACACGAGGGAACGGCTGAAGCTCTTTCGCCGTGTCTGCGCGGCTGTGCAGTTCGCTCATCAGAACTTAATCGTGCATCGTGACCTCAAGCCGGGCAACATCATCGTGACAGAAGACGGGACGCCCAAACTGCTCGACTTCGGCATCGCCAAACTTCTCAGCGCCGATTGGTCTTCTTCCACTAAGGCAACCACCACGACCGAACGTTTGCTCACGCCCGAATACGCAAGCCCTGAGCAGTTGCGTGGTTTGGCGATTAACACAAGCAGCGATCTCTATTCGCTTGGCGTTGTTTTGTATGAGTTGTTGAGCGGCCATCGCCCGTTCTATTTTGAGAGTCGCTCGCCGGAGGAAGTTGCACGGCTGATCACGTCATCAGAGCCGTTGAAACCCAGCGTCATCATCACGCGCGGCTTCGATGCGCGTCACACCAACGGTGCTGAACAGGTCTCGCTTACGCCTGAAGTTATCAGCAGCACGCGCGATGGCAACATCGAGAAACTGCGCCGCCGTCTCGCGGGCGATTTGGATAACATTCTGTTGAAGTCTCTGCGGAAAGAACCTGAGCGGCGTTACGCCTCGGCGCAGGAATTCTCGGAAGACCTTCGCCGCCATCTCGAAGGACTGCCGGTACTCGCACGGCCTGACACTCTCCTATCGCACCGGCAAATTCATCACGCGACATAAAGCAGGCGTGGCCTCGGCTCTCATGGTCCTGCTGACGCTGCTGTCGGCCACTGTCATTACAAGCTGGCAGGCCCGCGTTGCGCGACAGGAACGCGCCAAAGCCGAACGAAGATTCAAAGATGTGCGAAACCTGACAAACTCCTTTCTCTTTGACTTTCACGACTCAATCGCCGATTTGAACGGTGCGACCAAGGCGCGTGAGATGGTCGTTAAGAAGGCGCAGGAGTATCTGGATAGTCTGGCACAGGAAGCGGGCGATGACCGCGAGCTGCTCCGGGAACTCTCCACCGCATATCTGAAACTCGGTGACGTGCAGGGACGGCCCGGGTTCTCGCGCACGGGCGACACGGGCGCGGCTTTACAGTCTTACGAAAAATCGCTCGCAATCAGGCGGCATCTGGCAGTTCTTGAGCCGGGTAACACGGAATATCAACTCGACCTTGCGATAACGCTCTCGCGTTTCGGCCCCATCTTTCAGGTTCTGGGAAAACCTGACGCAGCAGTTGAAAAAATGCGTGAGGCAACGGAGATTACAGACAAGCTTTTACCGCATTCTCACGACTTGACGACTTATCAAACCGCGACCCGAAACCCGGCTTTCCTCGGTGACGCGTTAGCTGAGATGGGCAACTACGACGAAGCTCTGGCGATGTATCAAAAGTCTTTATCACTTGCGGAAGAGAATCGCGGCTCTTTCCCCAACGCGGCGGTCAAGCATCGCTTCGTTGTCGCCAGAGAGAGGCTCGGATTTATTTTTGGAATCAAGGGTGAATGGCAAAAGTCGCTCGACAATGATCTGGAGATGTTAGCGATTGAAGAAGAATTGTCATCGCTTGAGCCGACAAATCTCGAATATGCGCGAGCCGGGGCGACAGCGTTTGATCATGTCGGTGATGCTTATCGCGGATTAAGGAATTATCCGAAAGCGATTGAAAACGGCAAACGCGGTCTGGCGATGTATGAAGAATTCCTGAGGATTGATCCGCAAAACGCGCGTGCGAAAAAAGATGTCGGCGATTGCTCTCATCACGTTGCCGAAACTCTGTTAGCCTCCGGGAATTATCGGGGCGCACTGTCGCTCCTGCAAAGAACGGTAAGCATTCGGCGTGGGCTTGTCGCCCTCGATGAAACCAATGTCGAATACCCGGCTGACCTGGCGGATAGCCTGGTACTGACGGGAGAAAGTCTGGCGGCAAGCGGTAATTTCACAAAAGCGATTGAAGCTTTTCAAGAAGCGCGGGCGATAAGTGAGCCGATAGTTGCATCGCACAGACAACGCATCGATTATCGTCGCGGACTGGCACGGCTCTACACAGACTTGGGCGACACTTCGATAGCTCTGAAAAACGGGAACGAAGCTGAATCATGGTATCGGAAAGCTCTTGACCTATGGATTGAATTGCAAAATCAAAACGCTTTGTGGGCGAAAGAGATAAATATGCCGAAAGAAGTTGCAGAAAAGCTTTCTCAGACCAATCTGGCAACGCTGCAAAAGAGATAGCCTTAGCAGAGTCTCTTCAATAGTTGGCGTCCTAATTTGAAAATATAGGCCAACATTTATCGGTCTGAGAATTTCAAATTAGGACACTACTCATAAGTTAATCTGCTGTGGAGCAACTGCCTTTGCTGACGACCCGCCTCATTTGCCTTGAGGCGGCCAGCTAGAATTAGAGCCTCTTAACCCGTCTAGATGTCCGGCTATGCAGGCGAGCGCGAAGCTGGTTCGCCCCTGCAAACTCCTGATGAGAATTTTGGCTGGCAGCTCAAAGAGCGACGAGTAGAGTAAATAGAACAAGAGATGAAACCAGCGCCCATGTTTGCGCACAAGGTAGAGGCGGTTGCGTTGCATCAGGTATCCGATGCGTGGTGTGAACTCTCTCGGCTCTCGCTTGTGCCTGAAGATGACGCGGCGATCAACGAGGGCGCGCAGACCTTTTTTTTGAAGTTGAAAGCCGAGGTCTACCTCATCAAAGTACATGAAAAGATTTTCGTCCATTCGGACTCCGCCCTGTATGGCTTTCCTTGTCAGCAGCAGGAACGCGCCGTGAACGCAGAACACCTCACGCCACTTCTCTCCCCCTTTTGTGAAGGGTGACGATTTCCACGCGAGGCGGGAAAACCATTTTCCGTAGTCGCCTCCGGCGGAGGCACGCTCCTGCCCTGTCTGCGGGTTAAGCTCGATGCCCCCGACGGCCCCCGCTTCGGGGTGCGACAGAGCAGTTTCCACCAGGTATTCAACGGCGCGCGGCGCGACCTCTACATCGTGGTTAGAGATGAGCAGGCAGTCGTAGTTTTCAGAGCGCGCTAACTGTAGAGCGAAATTGTTTCCGCCCGTGTAACCAGAGTTTTCCGGCATCTGCCTGATGTCCAATTCAGGAAACTCGCGCGCGGCCTGTTCCAGAGTGCCATCGTCTGAGGCGTTGTCCACAAGCAACAGATGATAGTCTCGATAGCTTTGACGCTTGAGGCTCCGAAGCGTCTCAATCGTGGTCTCCGGTGAGTTATAGCTGAGAACTGAAACCAGCACGCGCGGGCACGGGGTGGAAT
>JBAWGU010000066.1:0-12713 GCA_049593215.1 Pyrinomonadaceae bacterium | reverse complement strand
CAGACGACATTTCAACCTCCGGCGCGCTCTTTCATCTCAATCAGAAGGTGACGCGCGGCGAGCGTCTCTACATCCGCGCTCACCGTCCGGACGGTGCGCCCATCGAAGCCACCGCGATGGTCGTGCGCGTCGCGCCCGCTATCTATGGCACAGCGCGCGTCGGCGTTCAGATCAGCGAACCCGACGAGAACTGGTTAAGACTTTTCGTCTCATGGGTCGCAGATGAACAACCGGGCACACCTGAAAACGATCCTTCTACGTCGGAATAAACTTACATCAAGCTACAAACAGCAGAAGGATGAGGAAGCGGGGGCAAGCAAGAGCAAGGATGAAGGATGAAGGCGGAAGGATGAAAGTTTGATTGCTTAACTTGAATAATCATTCTTTCATCCTTCATCCTTGCTCTTGCTTGCCCCCGCTTCTTCTTGCTTCAGCATCTTATTTCCCCTGCGCTTTGTTTGACGATTGACGACTGACGATTTACTCTTCCAACGCAAAATCCCAAAATCTTTCGGAGCGGGAAACCAAAATGGCATCTTACGAAACGCTTCTGGTCGAGCGGCGAGACCGCGTCGCCATCATCACCATCAACCGTCCTGAGAAAAGAAACGCTCTCAACATACAGACGCGCGAAGAGGGCGCAGCAGTGTTAGAAGAGTTGAGCGCAGATGATTCCGTCGGCGTCGTCATCTTCACAGGCGCAGGTGACAAAGCCTTCATCGCGGGTGCGGACATCGCAGAGTTTGCAGGCCGCACCGCGCTCACACAGCGCGCAGTCATGCTCTCTCGCTCGCTCTTCACAGCGATTGACACTTTTCCGAAACCCGTCATCGCGATGGTCAACGGCTACTGTCTCGGCGGCGGCTGCGAACTCGCACTTGCCTGCGACCTACGCATAGCGAGTGAGACAGCCTCCTTCGGCCAACCCGAAATCAATCTAGGCATCATCCCCGGCGGCGGCGGCACGCAACGCCTGACGCGTTTAATCGGCGAAGGCAAAGCGATGGAACTGATCCTGACAGGCGACATCATCAACGCGCAGACTGCGCTCGCGCTCGGCCTCGTCAACATGGTCCTGCCCGCCGCAGAGCTTGAAGCGAAAACGATTGAGCTTGCCAACCGCATCGCAGAGAAAAGCCCTATCGCCCTGAGCATGGCAAAGGAAGCAGTCAAACTCGCTTCCCGCTCAAATCTTGACGAGGGCTTACGCCGCGAAGTGGACCTCTTTGCCCTCTGCTTCTCCAGCGAAGACAAAGACGAAGGCGTCACAGCCTTCCTCGAAAAACGCAAGCCCGTGTTTAAGGGAAAATGAGACGATTTTAATTGCATGAAAGTCGTCACGTGCATTGTTGGCATTGTCATCGCGGCGATAGGCGGCGCGCTCGCCTATCACGGCTGGTTTGTCGAGGCGCGCACAGCCGCCTTCATCACATCGACAGGCGCGGTGCATGAGATGCCCAACCTGCTTCACGTTATTGGCGGCATCATTCTACTCATCTTCGGCGCGGCTTTAGCTTTCTTCTCATTGCGAAGACGGCGCGCTTGACGCGCTTTTACCGTTTACGCTACTCTTCATCTGCCTACATCAGTGACCTTATCGTGGGGCCATAGCTCAGCTGGGAGAGCGTTTGACTGGCAGTCAAAAGGTCGGGAGTTCGATCCTCCCTGGCTCCACCAATTATTACCTCACCATGTTTTCAAACCAACAACGTAAATCTGAAATTGCTCGTCTAAAAGTTGAAGCGCGTGCTTTAGAATTAGATGTGATTTGTAGCCGACCTTCAATAGAGGGCACGCGCTATGATTGTATTCTTGACATTGCCGGAAAACTTTTAAGAGCGCAGATCAAGTATTGCGATTGTGCAGCAAGCAATTCATCGGGAGCAGTTCAGCTCAGGTTGAAATCAAACGTCGGGCAAGGCGCGGCGCGATGTTATACGGAGGAAGAGGTTGATGTGCTGCTTGTTTATATTCCTTCGATAGACAAGATTTGTCTCTTCCCGCAAGATGTTTTCTGTGGTAAAGCAGGATTAACCATCAGACTTGAACCTTCCCGCAATGGACAACTTAAGGGATGTGTGCGAGCACAGGATTATTTGTGGTAATTTAAGAGGTCAGGGGTTCGATCCCCTCAGCTCCACCAATTATTTTCAATAAGTCAGGGGCTGCTACATGGCGGAGTTAGACCGCTTGGCGCGGCTTTTCACGCTTTATTTGGGTGTTAGACCGCCTAGCGCGGCACAATATTAGTTATGCGCTCGCGCTGCCTTAAGGTGATATTATGCAAAATACAGTCTTAGGCTCATCAGCTTTAACTACAAGTGTTCTTCTACGTATCTTCCGACTTTACGTTGGACTAGCTATCGTATCAATAATCCTCTGCTATTTGGGTGGAGGCTTTCACTACTCAGCACGCGATTTATCATTAAGCCAGCTATTAGGTTGGATTTGGGCTGCGGGCATCGCTGTAATTCTTGATTATAGTAGGCGACTATTTGTGCCCCCGCGCAGTAGCTTCTTCTACAAGTTTTTGTTTCTTGCTCCTGCACTAATTCAGATTGGGCAGGATATAACACTCTATTTTGCTAACCGATCAATATATAAATCCTTCGATAATATCTACCTTTTATTAGTTGTCCTAGATATTAGCTTGGTCGTCGTAGGGGCCCTACTGTTACGATCTGTTTATATTGAACACGTGACTCGTCTCGCTGTAGCTGACACAGAATTGAAAGCTTCGGTATCGCCTGCGAATGACATATTGTCTGCATCATTTATTCCCTTTAGCTTGCTTGGGGGAGGTAATGGCTACGTTGATCGTGTTATTAAGTCAGTGATTGATCGGTCAATTAAATCTGAGCGTCATGCAAATTTTAGCCTAACCGTCATGCTTATTCTGGTTATGATAGGCGGCATGGCCTCGTTTGGATTATGGGCTTTTACACATGCTGAACGTATCAGCACTCTTGAAGATGAAAAGAACAAGCTCATTAAGTTACAGGGTGGCATTCAAGATGCACTTAATAAGCTGGGATCAAACGACCCAGAGGCAAAGCAGTCTCTTGAGCGCATCAATGAGTTCATCAAGAATAACTATCCAAATTCCGAAACTTACAGAGACACGCTCAATAGATTGAGCCAGCAATCTCAGTCGAACTATGCCGACATTGCAATCCGTGTGACCATTGCGGTACTTACAATTTTTCTAGTTCAGGTGTTTTTTGCTGTTTATAAATACAATCGTCACTTGGCAAATATGCTCGCGGCGAAGGCTGAAGCTCTTGAATTAGCAGGGAGTGATGATGACTCACGAAAAGAGCTAAGTCGGGAAGCCGTTAGTATAGTCAAGGAAAGCGTTCCCGGGTTCGGTACACATCCCAGAACACCGTTTGAGGAAGTCGTCCAAATGGCAGATAAGCTTAGGAAGCATGAGTAGAAGTAGTATTACAATAGCGCGCATAACAACTCATTCAACCCGACGCCTCGATAGCATCCTTTTCATGCTGCTTCCTTCGGCGTATGTTGTATGCTATATGCTCGGCGCGGGTTAGGTTCGGGCATTAGGGAGCCACACAGATCGTTCGCACGCCAAGCCTTAAAGCATGTTATCTAAATGGGGCGAAAAGACTGCCGATAGTGCTGCGCTTCAGGAACAACTCCAACAGGTCTACTGGATCGGTGGCGGGAGCGGTGCAGGCAAATCAACCATCGCTCGTCGCATAGCAGCCCGGCACGGTCTGCGTGTTTACGCGACCGACGACGTGATGGCGGATCACGCCCGCCGGAGCACACACGAAGACTGCCCGTTACTGCACAGGTTCATGTCCATGAAGATGGACGAGCGATGGGTGAACCGACCCCCGAAAACCATGCTTGAGACGTTCCACTGGTTCCGGGGCGAGGGCTTCCATCTGATCATCGAAGACCTCCTCCTACGTGAACCCTGTGTCATCGTCGAGGGGTTCCGACTGTTGCCACACCTTGTCAAGCCTCTCCTCTACGCACCTGGTCGTGCCGTCTGGCTCCTCCCGACGCCCGACTTCCGTCAGGCAGTGGTCGAGAGCCGGGGCGGATCGGCGTCTGGATTCCTCGCCAAAACCACTGACCCGGAAAGAGCCTTACGCAACCTGCTTGAGCGCGACCGGATGTTCACGGACATCCTCCGCGAGGAAACGGAGCGTCTGGAATTGCCCGCCATCGAGATTGACACCACGATGACCGAGGACGATCTCGCCAGGCGAGTGACGGAAGTGTTCAGACTCTGAGCCGCGACGGAACACGAGAACCTACTGATCCCTATATCACGAGCGCAATCGCCCGTAGCAAGACTTCGTTGTTATGGCGGTTCGTCGCGCCCGGTTAATTCAAGCGTTGGGCGGCTAGGTTGCCGTGGCGAGCGGCACATGGTTGAAACAGTTTTGGTTGCAGCCTCGTAAATAAGCTGCTAACAAAAGGGGGGTTGATTCGATGTCCGAAGTATCTACGTTCAGGCTCTACTTGCTGAGAGCCGGGTATTTGATTATTGCCGTAGGCTTAGCGCTGATGATCTGGCCGGGGATTATTCATCCTCCTGAAAATCTGTCGCACATGGGCGCAGTGGTGCGCAGCGTGCTCGGTGCCGTATCGCTTCTGGCAGCTCTGGGAATCCGTTATCCGCTCAAGATGCTTCCCCTGCTTCTTTTCGAACTGCTATGGAAGACTATTTGGGTTCTCGCTTTCGGGCTTCGGCTATGGTCTGCCAACAAGCTGGATGCGGACACGAAAGAGACGCTGAATGATTGTATCTTTGGCATTATATTGGTCCTACTCGTGACGCCCTGGGGCTACGTATTCAAACATTATTTGAAGGCGGCAGGAGATCAGTGGCGTAAGCGGGTGGTCTAAAGCACCGGCAGGTAGTTTTTGTCATCGCGCTCTGCTACTGACTGTGGCCTATTCCTGCAATCGCTCGCGGCGGCGAGTGATGCCGGAGCGTTCGACAGCTTCGCCTTCGGCGCACTTTGCGGACGCTGCTCTGATGGCATAGCGCCTCTCTTATTTGTGGTAAGATGATCGCTCAATGCTTGCTCACTCAACGCCGATGCAGTCGTTTACTTTCAGTGCCGGGCTTAAGCTGCGGTCAGTGATCAGTGTTGCCGCGTTGCGAAGCGCGTTTCTGGCCGCCGTTGCTCTCACCTGTTTCTTATCGCTGCCGGTCTGCGCACAGCAGGCTGATTCTCAAGCGCAGCCGATTGTGGTGCAGCCCGGTGCGCCGGGCCAGCCAACCCGAATACTGCCGCCTGAGACGAGGGCGAAACTGCCGCCTCGTTCAACGAAGGATGTGGAGTTCATGCAGGGGATGATCATGCACCACGCGCAAGCGGTTGAGATGACGGCGCTAATGGAGTCGCATACGCAGAACAAGGCTCTCCGGTTGCTCGGAGCGCGCATCAGCAAATCACAGTCAGACGAAATAAACTTTATGAAACGATGGCTCGAAGCCAGAGGAGAGCCGGAGCAGCCTCCGATGCCGAAAATGTCAGGCATGAATATGCAAGGCATGAACATGCCGGGCCACCACATGCTCATGCCCGGGATGCTGACCCCAAAGCAGATGGACGCCTTAAGAAAAGCAAAGGACGCGAAGTTCGATCATCTGTTTTTGACCGGAATGATTCAGCATCACAGTGGCGCGTTGACGATGGTAAAGGATTTGTTCAATACGGCTGGCGCGGGGCAGGATGCTGAACTGTTCAATTTCACAACGGATGTTGACAGTGGTCAACGCGCTGAGATCAGGATTATGCAAACTATGCTGGGTGAAAACCCGTAGAGGAGAAACGATGAATCGAGTACACACTATCGCTTTCCGTTTACTAATAGCTTCCCTTGTTTTGTGCTCGTGTTTTGCAGCCGGGACGCTGGCACAAACGCCGACGCCGACACCGACGCCGGAAGCCAAACCCGCCAACCAAAACGGTGGGAATAATCCGTTTGCTCCTCAACCTGCGCCACCGCTTCCGGCTGGCATGACCGGTTCTGATGTCAATGACCCGCGCGCCAAGCTAGCGCCGGGAATGAATGACGCAGGTGAAGCCGCGATGGGAATCAAGCACATCATACTGCTCAAAAAGCCTGACGCATTTGACCTCGGCTCCACTGATCCTGATAGTCCGAAAGTAGATAAAGCCCTCGGTCTGCTCGGCGTTGGCGACCCTTCAAAGATGCCAAAGCCGTTGAAGCCTGTGATTGCCGGATTAGCCTTTGCGAACTCCGACCTTGCGTTTCAGGGCAATCATCTGTTTCAGGGAAACTTTTACGGCGTCAACATCTATGACATCTCCAATCCGGCGAAGACCAGCTTGTTGACTTCGATGGTGTGTCCGGGCGGGCAGGGCGATGTGTCCGTTTACAAAAATCTTATGTTTATGTCGGTGGAGATGCCCAACGGTCGTCTGGATTGCGGCGCACAAGGGTTTCCGCCAGAGCCTGCGCCCCCTGCGGGACAAGAGAACCAGCCTCATCTGCCTGTAGTGCAAAAAGAGCGTTTTCGCGGAGTAAGGATTTTCGACATCGCCGACATTAAGAATCCGAAGCAGGTGGCAGCGGTGCAAACCTGTCGCGGCTCGCACACGCATACACTGGTAGTTGATCCGAATGATAAGAACAACGTCTACATCTACGTCTCTGGAACCTCTTTTGTCCGTCAAAGCGAAGAGCTTGCCGGGTGCTCTGGTGAAGCGCCGGATAAAGACCCGAACACCGCGCTCTTTCGCATTGACGTGATTAAGGTGCCGTTAGCCGCGCCGCAAAATGCTCAGGTAGTGTCGAGTCCCAGAGTGTTTATTGATCCAAGAACCGGCGCTATCAACGGCCTGAATAACGGCGGCACACACGGCAAGGACGGGATATCAAAGCCGTCCGACACCAACCAGTGCCACGATATTACAGTGTTCTCAGCAATCGGACTCGCGGCAGGCGCTTGCTCTGGAAATGGAATTCTGCTGGACATCAAAGACCCTGTTCATCCAAAGCGCGTTGACGCGGTCAACGATCCGAACTATTCATACTGGCACTCAGCCTCGTTTTCGAATGATGGAAAAAAAGTCGTGTTTACAGATGAGTGGGGCGGCGGACTGGGTGCGCGTTGCCGCGCGAACGATCCGAACAAATGGGGCGCGGATGCGGTTTTCCATTTGAAGGATAACAAGCTGAGCTTCGCAAGCTACTACAAATTACCGGCGGCGCAGGGTGACAGCGAGAACTGTGTGGCGCACAACGGCTCGCTCATTCCGGTTCCCGGTAGGGACATAGAGGTCCAGGCATGGTATCAGGGTGGCATCTCCGTCATGGACTTCACCGACGCGGACCATCCGGTTGAGATTGCTTATTTTGATCGTGGGCCGATTGATCCAAAGATGCTCGTGCTCGGCGGCGACTGGTCCGCTTACTGGTACAACGGACACATCTACGCGTCAGAGATCGCGCGCGGCCTCGACATCTTTGAGTTGACGCCGACCGAGCACCTGACGCAGAACGAGATAGACGCCGCGAAAGTGGTTCGGGTGGCTGAACTGAATGTGCAGAACCAGCAGAAAACTGAGTGGCCCAGACAGTTAGTCGTAGCGAAGGCATACGTTGATCAGTTGGAGCGTTCGCAAGCTCTGCCTGCTGAACAAATCGCAGCCCTGCGGCAGGCGATTCAAAGCGCAGAGAGTTCAAGAGAACTTGGAAAACTCAAAAGCCTCGCGCCGTCGTTGGAGAAGAGCGCCGGTCAGGCGAAGAGCGCAGCAGACTCAGCCCGGTTGCAAGCTCTGGCTGAAATCCTGAAGCGACCTGCGCTTTGATTCTTTCGAGCACAAACCCGAGGCGCTGTTTGAGAATACGCGCCGCCTCGGTCATCTCAGCCGTTAGGTAGTTCCTCTATTCTCAGGACGGATGTCAGAGAGACGCTGAGCTTAATTCATCAGCGTCTCTCTGTGGCTTTGCCTAAAAACCACAGGTCAGCTTGTACCTATCCTTCGGTCCTCATCACGGCTTTATTGACACTCCAAAGCGCGCGCGAGTATCATCCGAAGCCGTTCCTTCAAGTAATCAAAAGATTTAATCCTGAGAGAAAGTTAAGAGCGTTTTTGCCGGGCCGCGCCCTTAAGGCGTAGGCTATCCGAGGGCGCGCATTCTCTTTTTAGAAGCAGGTTTGATTGATGGCTGAATCCGCAATAGGTCGCGTGGGCGTGGTCGTCAAGCCGCACCAGCCGGACGCTTTGAAGACCGTCTGCCGCCTTGTCGAATGGCTGCACGAGCGCGGCATCATGCTTGTCGGCACGCCTGATCTTGAGCGCGAGCGTATTGAGCATGAGACGGGGTGCGCGATTGAGACCGTAGAGGCTGAGCATCTTGCCGAAAGCGTTGATCTGATCGCAGTGCTTGGCGGCGACGGGACGATGATTGCGACGGCGCGCTTGATTGGCGAGACGGAAGTTCCGGTGCTCGGCATCAACTACGGCGGGCTTGGCTACCTCGCGGAGTTTCGTATCGAAGAGATGTTTCCCGCGCTCGAATCCATTCTGGCGGGAAACTATCGTCTGGACGAGCGCGTGATGCTGGCGGCAGAGCTTTTTCGCGGGGAGGAAAAAGTAGAGAGCGGACAAGTCCTCAACGATGTCGTCATCAACAAGTCTGCGCTTGCGCGTATCATCGAAATCGAAGCATCTCTCAACCGGCAGTTCGTCAATTCGTTTCGCGCGGACGGCCTGATTGTCTCCACTCCGACAGGCTCAACCGCGTACAACCTGTCTGCCGGTGGTCCCGTTATCTACCCTTCGATGAACGCCATCGTGATTACGCCGATCTGCCCTTTCACGCTCTCGAATCGTCCCATCGTCGTGCCGGACGATGCCGTGATTGAACTCTGTTTGAAGACGCCGGATGAAGATGTAGCTTTGACGCTGGATGGTCAGGTTGGCGTTTCGCTCAAATTCAAAGACCGCGTGGTCATTCGCAAGAGTAAAAAGAAATTCAAGATCGTGCAGCCGACCAACAGAAACTACTTCGAGGTCCTGCGCGACAAATTACGCTGGGGACGGTAAAAGTTTCGAGTTTGGAGTTTCGGGTTTCGAGTTAAAATCTACGGAACCCGAAACCCGAAACTCGAAACTCGAAATTTATTATGGCTATCAAAAAAGAACCTCAAACAAAAGAGCTGGTCAAAGAGGCCGAGCGCAACAGGCAGAGGCCGTGGTATCGCCCTTCTTTGACGACGCAGATTATGATTGGTCTGGTCGTGGGCGGCATCATCGGCTACTTGAGGCCCGACTGGGGCAATGCCATCTATTTTCTGCGCGACATCTTTCTCAACCTGATTAAGTCAATCATTGCGCCTCTCGTCTTCTCCACTCTGGTCGTAGGCATCGCGGGCGGCGGAGACTTGAAGAAGGTCGGGCGCATGGGCGCGAAGGCTCTGCTCTATTTTGAGCTTGTCACGACGGCGGCCCTCTTCATCGGTCTCGGCGTCGTCAACTTGATCAAGCCGGGCAGAGGGATTGTGCTCGAAGCCAGCACAAACACGATCACGCAGATTCAGCAGACACCGCCGCAAGGCTTGCGCCAGATACTTGTACACATCTTCCCTTCGAGCGTGATTGAATCAATGGTCAGGGGCGACGTGCTTCAGATCGTGGCCTTCGCCGTGCTCTTTGCGATGGCCGTGACTGCGATTGGCGAGAAGGGCAAGCCCATCCTGCGCGCGATGGAGAGCCTCTCGCAAGTGATGTTCAGGTTCACGAGCTACGTGATGATGTTCGCGCCGATTGGCGTGGGCGCGGCGATGGCTCACACCATAGGGACGCAGGGCATCGGGGTACTCAAAAATCTCGGCCTGCTCATCGCCTCGCTCTATCTTGCGCTCGTTCTCTTCATCGTCATCGTGTTGGGTCTGGTGATGATAATTGCGCGCGTGCCGATCAAGCAGTTCATCAAGGCCGTGCGCGAGCCTGCGACCATTGCCTTTGCGACGACGAGCAGCGAGTCCGCTTTGCCGAAGGCGATGGAAGTGATGGAACGCCTGGGCGTGCCTGCGCGCATCGTGGGCTTTGTGATGCCTACAGGTTACAGTTTTAACTTGGACGGCTCGACGCTTTATCTGGCAATAGCTTCCGTCTTCGTCGCGCAGGCTGCGGAACAAACGATGGGTTATCACATGGGCTTCGGCCAGCAGATAGTAATGATGCTGACCTTGATGCTCACTTCAAAAGGCGTGGCCGCAGTGCCGCGCGCCGCGCTTGTCATATTGCTTGCGACGCTCAACACTTTCCTGCCTCAAGGGCTTGGACCAATCGGCGTCGCCGTCATCTTCGGCGTGGACGAGTTGATGGACATGGGCCGCACCAGCGTCAACGTTATCGGCAACTGCCTGGCGACGGTGGTTGTCGCGCGCTGGGAAGGCGAGTTTGACGACGAACGCGCAAAAGCTTTTGGCACGCCGCGCGAGATTGAGCTTGAGATGAAAGCTGGCGAGCCTGCCTTCGCCGAAGCCGCAGCAAAGGGAGATTAAGAGAGAGCTGTCCGTAGTCCGTAGTCCGTTGTCAGTTGTTTTGAGTCTGAGCAGCGTTGAATGCTTTGTCTTCAGGATTCAACTCTGCAATCACAAACAACGGACAACGGACCACTGACAACGGACAGTTCTTCCTATTCATAATCCCGCCATACTTCCGTGCATAAATCGTGTCGGGTAGCGTGTAACTTGAGATTGAGGAGAGAGCGTAGATGGTCTTCCCTATAGGCGACGATAATTCTGATCGCACGACAACGCCTGTCGTCAATTATCTGCTCATCGCTATCAACATTCTGGTCTTCGTCTTCCTGCAAGGCTTAGGCTCGAACGACAAGTTTACTTACGCCTATTCGACTGTTCCGGCAGAGATTGTTTCGGGGCGCGACGTGACGACGCCTGACCGTGTGGTCCAGCATCCGGTGACGGGGCAGAGGGTGGAAATACCGGGGCTGCAACCGACGCCGTTCACAGTTTATATCACGCTGATAACTTCGATGTTCATGCACGGCGGCATCGCGCACATCCTGGGCAACATGCTCTTCCTCTGGATTTTTGGAGACAATCTGGAAGACCGCTTGGGCCATGTCAAGTATCTGATCTTTTATCTTCTGACGGGTATCATCGCGTCGCTCGCGCACGTCTTTACGACCGTCGCGCTGAGCAACAATCCGGGCAGCCTTCTGATTCCAAGCCTCGGCGCGTCTGGCGCAATCTCAGGCGTGCTTGGCGGCTACATCCTGCTCTATCCGCACAGGCGCGTGCGCGCTTTTCTCTTCAACATCCTGACGGAAGTGCCCGCGTGGGTGGCTGTTGGAATGTGGTTCGCCTTTCAGTTGATTAGCGGACTGGGAATACTCGGCAGCGGCTCTCAAGAAGGCGGCGTGGCTTACGCAGCGCACATTGGCGGATTCATCGCGGGCCTCGTGCTCGTCAAGTTTTTCGATTTCGGGCGCGGAGGCGCAAACAACGCGCGGCCTGCGTACTGAATGATCTCATGCAATGGTCCGGCGAAAGATTGGACCACTGCACTCGGTTATAAATCAACAACAAGGGAGAAGTAAGTAATGGCTATAGACAACGACGACGTAATCTCGACACTCAACAACCTGATTGAAACCTGCAAGGACGGCCAGAACGGTTTCCAGACCGCAGCCGAAGGCGTCAAGAACAGTGAACTCAAAACGCTCTTCGCGTCCTACTCGCAGCAACGCGCGCAGTTCGCGGGCCAGCTTCAAAATGAAGTGCTGCGTCTCGGCGGCGACCCGGAAAAGACAGGCAGCACAGCCGCCGCGCTGCATCGTGGCTGGATTGACATTAAATCAGCCGTCACAGGCGAAGACGAAGGCGCAGTCATCTCCGAATGCGAACGCGGCGAAGATTCCGCCGTCAGAAATTACAAAGACGCGCTCGAAGCGGACCTGCCCGCAGACATCCGCTCAATCGTCGAACAGCAATACTCTCAAGTTCAGGAAGCGCACGACCGCATCCGCACTTTAGAGAAAGCCACGGGCGCGGGCGCGTAAGGCAAGGCAAAAGTAAAAAGTAAAAAGGCAAAAGTCAGGGGAAGCCAGCTTTTAATTAAAAAAGCTCAACTTGAGCGATTTTATTAAAAAGTGGTTTCCCCACACTTTTGCCTTTTGCCTTTTTACTTTTGCCCTATGTCGGGTAACATCTTTGCTTGAATTAAGGAGCAATCGAAATGGCAATTTCAGAAGCCAATCTTCCGCCCGTCAATCAACAGGGCTTAGACATTCGCTCGACGCCGCGCGAGGAGATGAACCTTTACGCGCTCGACACTTTCCCTTACGAGTTCGTAGGCCGCGAGATAAAAATCAATTTTGAGATACCGGAATTCACCTGCGTCTGCCCCTTCTCAGACTTCCCTGATTTTGCGACGATTCGCCTTGAGTACGTTCCAAACGAACGCTGCATCGAGTTAAAAAGTCTGAAGCTCTACATCAACTCGTTCCGCCAGGTAAAAATTTTCCACGAGCATGTCATCAACATCATCCTCGAAGATTTTGTGCGCGCCTGCGACCCCCTGAGCGCACAGATTGAAGGCGACTTCAACATTCGCGGCAACATCAAGACGACTGTGCGGGCGGGATACGAAAAGAAGTAGTCAGTAGTCAGTAGCCAGCATTCAGTAGATTTTGTTGAGTGATGATGTAAAGCTGCGCTA
>JBAWGU010000065.1:0-10649 GCA_049593215.1 Pyrinomonadaceae bacterium | reverse complement strand
GCTGATGTGTATGCTCTCGCGCTCGCCTTCGTGCAACAGGGTGGGAAACTCTTTTTCACCGATTAATTCCGCCATCCCGCCTGTGGCTGCGACATTTCCGGCTGCGAGAGAGGCAAGGCTCGTTGTGTCAATATCACCCACTTCGCCATGCACGGCGATTTCCTGACCATCCTTGCCAACCAAAAATGCCACACGAGCCGCCGCGTCCAAACGCAATCGGGCCAAAACGGCTTTAATCCGGTAAAACTGTTGCTCGCGGATTACGATGGGTGTGTCTGTCATTGTTAAGGCTTTCTTTTTGAATTCGAGCGAGCGTGGCGGGAAGCTTCGTGCAGGCAAATTGATTCGGATGCTGCCTAAATTAATGAGCCAGAACCTCTTTTTGCCCGTCTGCACGAATGGACGCAGGGCCTTTTCGCAGCTCTCAGAGGAGGGCGCGGAGGCCGCGAATCCACTGAGCACTTTAACATAGCCATTGAATGACTTCAACTGTTTTTCTCTGTTGCCTGTTGTTTGGCAAAATCCCTTCGCTTTTTCGGTTAATGCCTGCAAACCTTAGTCTTGCGTTGATTTAGCGTGTAAGCTGTGTTAAGCTACGCGAAGATTTTGCGGCGATTCTCTGGTTGAATTGCCATTTGAAGTCGGGGGCTTCGCATGAGCGATCCTATCGTAAAGGGTGTCAAAAGGTCTTCCACGCGCCCTTCCTTGCGCCACAATTCCACAACGTCTTCGGCTAAAAACCGTTCGTTGGGGAATAAGTCTGCGACGCGTCCCAAGCCAATCGCCAAACGTTCGGCTGCGGAAAAAGCCCCTGCGCGTAAAGCTACTAAACTGAGCGCAGCAACTTCAGCCAAGAGCAAGACTGCAAAGAAGTCTGCAAAGAGCGCGCCCGCACGAAAAGCCGCGCCGAAAAATTCTGTTAAAGCTGTCAAAGCTAAAACAGCATCGCGCAAACCTGCTCCGGTCAGGCAAAAGAAGAAAGTAGCGGCAACGTCAAAAGCTCGCGCTGTAGCGCAGCCGAAGAAAACCAAGCCTGTCGCAGCGAAAGTCGCGGCTAAAAATCTACCCGCTCGCAAATCGCCCGCCCGTCAACAGACCGTGCGTAGCGCGCCGACTCAGGATGAGGCGGCGGCCTTGAAAGCTTTTGAGCGCGCTCATAAAGAGTTTGCGCGCGGTCGTTTTGCTGAAGCGCGCAACCAGTTTCGCCAACTCGTTGACAAACATCCGGGAGCTTCGGAAGTGGCTGCGCGTGCGCGCACCTATCTTGCTATTGCAGAAGCGCGCCTTCGCACAGAGAGCACGCTGCCGCGAGATGCCGATTCGCTTTATGACAGAGGCGTGATTGAACTCAACCGTGGAGAGTATGTGGCGGCACAGGAGATGTTTGAGCGCGCCTTGAAGCGCGAGCCGGAAGCGGCGCACATTCATTACGGGCTGGCCGCAACGCGTGCGCGTCTTGGCTCGATTGATCTTGCTCTGCAATCACTGCAAAAAGCTCTTGACCTTCAACCCAGCTTGCGCGTGCGTGCGCAGCACGATCAAGACCTCACATCTTTGCGCAACGATCCTGATTTTGAGCAGTTAGTCTTTACTCCGCGTTTCTAAAACTCTTCTGCGGCTTCCGGTGTTCGCAAAAACTATTTTCCGCATACAGCTTTGAAAATTTCCATCCCCTCTTCCCTGCTTATGATTTTAATCGTCGCGCGCTGTTGTGTTGCCGACGGCTTTTGAGGAGACAGAAGAAGCTTGCACGAAACTGAAACGAGTCATGGCCTGAAGCTCGTCGCCATCGGCGGCGGGACCGGACTCTCCACCTTGCTCGGCGGGCTGAAACGACTTGTCGGACGTTTCGATCTGCGCGGCGCATGGCTTGAAACTCTTTCTGCGATTGTGACTGTTTCAGACGATGGTGGAAGCTCAGGGCGTTTGCGTGAAGAGTTGCAGATGCTTCCGCCCGGCGACATACGCAACTGCATGATTGCGCTCTCGGAAGATTCCACACTCATCTCGCGTCTCTTTCGTTATCGCTTTCGCGGCAACGGCGAACTCGGCGGCCACAGCTTCGGCAATCTCTTCCTTGCAGCACTAACAGAAGTGACAGGAGATTTCGTCGAAGCCGTGCGGCTCTCTTCGGAAGTTCTCGCCAGCAAGGGCCACATCTATCCCGCGACGATCAACGACGTGCGGCTCGTCGCAGAGCTTGAAGACGGCACGGAGGTACGCGGCGAGACGCAGATTACAGCTTCGCGTAAACCGATTCGACGCTTGAGGCTTGAGCCTGAACAATGTCTTCCCTTGCCCGAAGCTCTCAACGCGATTCGCGGCGCAGACGTTATCACCATCGGGCCGGGTTCACTTTATACGAGCATCCTGCCGCCGCTTCTCGTGGCGCGCGTGGCTCACGCGATAGGACAGGCACGCGCTACCAAAATTTTCATCTGCAACTTGATGACGCAGCCCGGCGAGACTGACGGCTACACCGCGCGGCAACATCTTGAAACGGTCAAGCGTTACGCGCCCGAAATCTCTTTTGATTACGTCATCGTCAACAATCGCCCGATCTCGGAAGAGCAGACGCTGCTCTACGCCGCCGAGGGCGCACACCAGATTGGCATCACGGACCACATGCTCGAAAAAGAGTTTGGCGGAGAGACGGAGATTGTGCGCGCTGATCTGCTGGACGAAGGTGAGAAAGTCCGTCACAATTCAGAGAAGCTGGCGCGCGTCGTCATTGCCTGCTGCGAGCAGGCGCGTGGGCCTGTCAACAGTCTGGTCCAATTCTGAAACGATGGAAAAGCAGCCGAACACGAATACGCAGGACAGCCCCGCGCCGCTTGATGTCTTGATTCTCGCGGCTGGACTCGGCACACGTATGCGCTCGCGCAAGGCAAAGGTTTTGCACGAGCTTGGCGGGCGGCCACTCATCGCGCACGTTTGCCGCACAGCCGCCGCGCTCAGCCCGCGCCACATCTACGTCATCGTCGGCCATCAAGCGGAAGAGGTGCGTAAGGCCGTGCGCGCAGAGCTTGGCGAAGAGGGTGCAACCTTTATCACTCAAGCGGAGCAACTCGGCACAGGCGATGCCGTGATGTCTGCGCGCGATCATCTCGCCGATGCCAACTCCACGCTACTCACTTTCTACGGTGACCTCCCTTTGGTTCGCGCAGAGACATTGGGCGCGCTGGTCCACCAACATCGTACACATCGCGGGCGCGGCGCGGCCTGCACGATGCTGACAGTTAAGCTCGAAGACCCGACAGGCTACGGGCGCATCGTGCGCGACGAAGAGGGACGCTTTGAAAAGATTGTCGAGCAAAGGGACGCGACGCCTGCCGAGAAACAGATTAAGGAGATTAACGCGGGCATCTATTGTTTTGAGACGCGGCTGCTTTTCGATGCTCTCTCTCGCGTGCAGCCTGCAAACACGCAGGGCGAATATTATTTAACGGACGTGCCCGGCATACTCCGCGCAGACGGCGAAGACATCAGCATCTATGCGCACGCGGACGCGCGCGAAGTCTCAGGCATCAACACGCGCGCGGAGCTTGCCGAGTTTGAGAGCCTCCTGCGCCGCCGCACGCTGCGCCGCCTGATGCAGGATAGCGGCGTGACCTTCATTGACCCGCAGCACACATACGTCAGCGCGGACGCGCAACTCGGGCGCGACTGCGTTGTCTATCCCAACGTCTCAATCGAAGGCAGCACAATTATCGGCGACGATTGCGAGATACGCTCCGGCACGCGCATCACAAACTCGCGCATCGGAAACGGCGTGACCATCAAAGACAACTGCGTGATCGTTGATTCGGAGATTGAGAACGGTTGCACAGTTGGCCCGTTCGCGCACCTGCGTATGGAATCCAAACTTGATGAGAACGCCGCTGTCGGAAATTTCGTCGAGATGAAAAAGTCGCGGCTCGGGCGCGGCTCGAAATCCATGCACCTGACTTATCTTGGCGACGCGACTGTTGGCGAGAAGACAAACATCGGCGCGGGCACAGTCACCTGCAACTACGACGGCGTGAACAAACACCCGACCGTCATTGAAGACAACGTGAAGATTGGTTCCGACACGATGCTCGTCGCGCCCGTGCGCGTCGGCAGTGGCTCAGTCACAGCCGCAGGCTCCGTCGTCACCAAAGACGTTCCGCCCGACACGCTCGTCGCGGGCGTTCCGGCTGTCATCAAAAAGCGTCTCTACGAAAACAAGGAAGGAGAAACGGATGTTGACGGAAAGTTAAGGGACGAAAGCCTCGTGACTCAACCTGAGTAGCGCAGAAGCTTTCATCCCTCATCCCTCCGCCCTCATCCCTTATTTTTATGTGTGGCATTGTTGGATATGTGGGTAGCAAGCAGGTCGTGCCTGTCATCATAGAGGGACTGCGCAAGCTTGAGTATCGCGGCTACGATTCGGCTGGTATCGCTGTGGTTGACGAAGCGCATCACATGGACGTGCGCCGCGCCGAAGGCAAGCTGCGAAATCTTGAAGAAGCGATTCACCAGCACCCGCTCGACGGCACATACGGCATCGGCCACACGCGCTGGGCCACGCACGGCAGGCCGACGGAAGAGAACGCGCACCCGCACAGAGATTGCACGGGCCGCGTCGTTGTGGTCCACAACGGCATCATCGAAAATTATCTTCAACTGAAAGATCGGCTGCGCCAGAGCGATCATCGCTTCGTCACGGAGACGGACACAGAGGTCGTCGCGCATCTTATCGAAGAGCATTTGAAATCCGGCAACTCGTTTGAAGAGTCTGTCAGGCGAGCCGTGCGCGAGCTTCGCGGCATCTTTGCTCTGTCAATCATCTCGTCGGAAGAAGCGAACACGATTATCGCTGTGCGGCAAGGCCCGCCTGTCGTCATCGGTCTCGGCGAAGGCGAGTTCTTCGTTGCCTCTGACATTCCGCCTATTCTTCAACACACGCGCGACATCTTCTTTCTAGGCGACGGCGAGATTGCCGTGCTAACGAAAGACGCTGTTCGTGTCACGGATTTTGACGGCAACACGGTCGAGCCTGTGCGCCAGCGCATCACTTGGGACCCGATCATGGCGGAGAAGGGCGGCTTCAAGCATTTCATGCTCAAGGAGATTTACGAGCAGCCGAGAGCCGTGCGCGACACCGTGCAGGGCCGCATCTCTCTGGATACTGGCCGCGTCTATCTTGATGAGATGAACATTACGGAGGCAGATTTTCGTCGCTTCACTTCCATCAAGATTGCTGCGTGCGGCACAAGCTGGCACGCTGGCCTTGCCGGAAAGTACATGATTGAGCAACTCGCGCGCATCCCTGTCGAAGTTGATTACGCTTCGGAGTTTCGCTACCGCGACCCTGTGCTGGACGAGAACACTTTGCTGGTCGTCATCTCGCAATCGGGCGAGACGGCGGACACCATCGCCGCCCTGCGTGAAGCGAAAGAGAAGGGCGCAAAAATCCTCTCGGTCTGCAACGTCTTCGGCTCGATGATTACGCGCGAAGCTGACGGAACAATTCTGACGCACGCAGGACCGGAGATTGGTGTGGCTTCGACCAAAGCTTTCACTTCGCAGATGGTCGCGCTCTACCTCTTCGGCCTCTACATGGGGCGACTGCGCGGCACGCTCACAGAGGCAGAGGCCAAGCATCACGCGCAGGAGCTTGCGGAGCTTCCCGTCAAGATTGAGCATCTCTTAAACGAGTCGGATGATATTGAAGAACTCTCGAAAGAGTTTTTCCGCTCGCAGGATTTTCTCTACCTGGGGCGCGGCATCAACTTCACAGTGGCTCTCGAAGGCGCGCTCAAGCTGAAAGAAATTTCTTACATTCACGCCGAAGGCTACCCGGCAGGTGAAATGAAACACGGGCCAAACGCACTGATAGATGAGCGGCTGCCTGTGGTGGTCGTCAACACCAGAGAAGAAGGCAACGGCGCGTCGGAGTTAAGATACGAAAAGACGCACTCGAACATCGTTGAGGTCAAAGCGCGCGAAGGCGTTGTGCTCTCTGTCCTGACTGAAGGCGATTCAATGTCATCAGTTGTTTCAGACCACGTGATAGAAATACCAGCGACGAGCGATCTGCTCTCTCCGATTCTTTCGATTATTCCTTTGCAGCTTCTCGCTTATCACATTGCCGTGCGGAGAGGTTGCGATGTGGACCAGCCAAGAAATCTTGCGAAGTCTGTCACGGTCGAATAAGACCAGCGCGCCTCACCTACGCTCTTTTTGTTCGCCATAAGAAAAGGATGAAAACCCATGCCCCCATCCGATCAGATTATCGTCTCACTTAGCGGCGGCGCTCCGCCTACTGATGGAACACCGAATCAGGTTGACGACACTTTACAGTACATTGCCGACAAGATTACGCAACACCAGTGCATACTCTTTCTCGGAGCGGCAGTTCACTCGCCGTCGCCCGAAGGCTATCCTTGCGTCTATCCGAGGGATAAGTGCCCGCCGACGGGCCGTGCGCTCTCAGAGCTTCTTGCCGATAAGAGCGACTTTACAGACCCGGACCGCACGAACCTGCAAAGAGTCTCGCAGTATTTTGAATCGAAAAGGAAGTCGCGTTATGTGCTGGTGGAAGAGATAGGGAAAGCCATCAACGTCGGTCGCGAGCCTTCGCCAATACTTCGTGCGCTTGCCAAACTTGAGTTCCCCATCGTCATCACGACCAACTACGATCATCTCTACGAGATGGCCCTTGACGAAAAGGCCAAGCAGGAAAATCCTGCTGCTAAACCGGGCGACAGTTATGACACTTGCATCTACAACCCCAGCAACACCGGCAAAGCCAAAACGGAAGATTGCTCGTCAATGCCCGATCCGAAGCGGCCTTATCTGCTCAAGATGCACGGCGACGTGAAAGAGCCGCAGTCAATCGTGGTGACGGATGAAGACTATATACAGTTTGTCCTGCGTATGAGCGACAAGCATCCGTATCATCCTGTCGGCAAGAACGTGCTCACGCATCTCATCAAGTGGCCGACGCTCTTCATCGGTTATCGCCTGACAGACTATAATCTGCGACTGCTCTTTAAGACGCTGCGCTGGCGTCTGGATGCCGCGCAGATTCCGCCAACCTACGCCGTTGATCTCAAGCCCGACGCGCTGATTCGTGACATCTACGAAAACCAGTTGCGCTACATCACGTTCATCGAAAAAAACCTGTGGGACTTTGTTCCCGCGCTCTATCGCGTCGTCAAGAATGAGGAGATGCCATGCTAACCCTCACGAAAGCTGTGGACCCCGTTCCGGAATCTCCCTACAGAGGCATCGAGCCTTTTCGTTTCATTGACCAGCAAATCTTCGCGGCGCGCGTAGACGTGACGTGGACGCTGCTGAGCAACATCACCATCTACAGGGGCGTCCTGCTCTACGGCAGCTCAGGCTCCGGCAAATCTTCTCTCATCAACGCCGGGCTGCTTCCGGCGGTCTTGAAAGAGCGGATGATGCCAACCATCTTTCGCGTGCAGCCCCGCCTCGGCAAAGAGTTGAAGGTTGAGCGCATCTCAACTGAAAAAGATCGCCAGCCGCCATACCTGCCTTCGATTTTCGCGCAGGACGAAGAGACCTTTTCTTTTGAATGCTCGGTTGACGATGTTTTTGGGCGTTTGCAAAAGCTGAAAGAGATGCCGCCGGATAAACTCGCAAGCGAGCCGCGCCCGCTTCTCATCTTCGATCAGTTTGAAGAGTTCGTGACGCTCTTTGAAGAGGCCGCGCGCGCAGCGCCCGCCGAAGGAGCAGGGACGACGCCGCAGGATGTCGCAGAGGCTCGAAGTAAAATACTGCAAGCCCTCACCGACATCATTCAGGACGAATCGCTGCCCGTCAAAATCCTCTTCGTCTTCAGAGAAGATTATCTCGCCAAGCTGGACATTCTTTTAGAGAACTGCCCGGAACTCTCCGACCAGAACATGCACCTCCTGCCGCCGCGCATCGAGGCCGTCAGCAAGATTATCCGCGCGCCTTTCGAGAACAAAGAGTTGCGCGAAAAGTTTCTGCGCCAATCGAAACAGGACGAGGCGGAGATTTCCAAAGATTTAGCGGAGACCATTGCCGCCGAGCTGGGCGAGCGCAGCGAAGGCGGCTTCGTCAATCTCTCGGAGCTTCAGATTGTCTGTAAGAAGCTCTACGAGTCGCCCAATCCTGAACAGTTAATCAAGCAGCTACACGTCGAAGGTCTCATCGGACAGTACTGGTCCGACGCGCTCGCCAAGCTTCCTGACAAGGTGAAGACGGCAGCCATCGCACTGCTCGGCCACCTGATTACCTCGTCGAACACGCGCAACATCATCTCGGAAGAAGACCTCATCAACCGCGAGAAAGAAAATTTCGACGAGAAGAACTTGCGCGAAGCTTTAGATGCTCTGGTCAGTAACCGCATGGTTCGGCGCGAGCCACGCCATCAGGTCTACTTCTACGAGATCGTCAGCGAATTTCTCGTCCCGTTGATACAGCGTTTGAAAGCCGGGAGGCAGGCCGAGATCGCGCGCATCGAATCGCAGAAGGAGTTGGAGAAAGCTGAAAAAAGGTCGAGAGTCTGGCGCTGGGGCGTCATCGGGCTAGCAGTCATTTTACTTGCGGCGATTGCCGCAGGCATCCAGCTCTACAGACTAAATGCAACTATAAAAAAGAACGAAGTCGAGTTAGCTACCAAGAATAAACTTTTGACGGATGCGGAAGAGAAAAACAGACTGCTGGTGACAATCCTGACGGGCAGCAATTCCGCTGAAAAGATTAAGGCCATAGAAGAAGCGAAGAGGCTCAGCGATAGCGGGCAGCTTTCGCCTGAGATGAAAGAGGCTCTGACCAATGCGGCGGTCGGAATTTACGTGAGCGGTAAAGACAAAGACGTGACAGGAGCGGCATCTGAGCTTCTGGATACGACTGTCAAAAACGATTCGGACTTGAGTAAATCATTAGAGACGGTGACGAGCAAGCTGCCGCCGCGCGTTTACATTCAGATTGCGGATAACAATCAACGCACGCGCGCTACGAGCATCAAGCTGGCGCTGGAGCGGAGAAAATTTGTCGTGCCCGCCTTTGAACTTGTTGACAGCAACCACGCGCCGAAGAAGGAGAATGAGCTTCGCTACTGCCCTGACCCGGAAGGCGATCAGCTCAATCCCGCAGACATCCTCAACGACATCAAGAATGCTGACACCAGCAAAGATTGGAAGCTGGTCCCAAGCAGGTTGCTCTGCGCTGGCACGTCCAAAGTTCGTGCCAATCATTATGAGATTTGGTTTGCCCCCGGTTCTGCAACCGGACAACCGCCCGTAGAGACGGCTCTGGGGACATTCTACTTCCGCATTTATGTAGATAGAAACTACACCATAGATAACACGACCCTCCGCGTCAAAGTCACGATGAAATCCAAGACCGACCCCCAAGCTCCTGTCATCACACGCGAGACCGATGGGAGAAAAGTAACGGACATTCTCGTCGGCGATTACAGCGTGACGATAGAGGCTTCCGGTTTCAACAGCAGCGAGAAGCCAGACGTGAAGATTCGTCCCGGAAGTCAAAGAGAGTACGTCTTTGACTTGAATAGAATAGGCTTTGTGCCTCCCCGAACCGCAGAACCCGCGCGATCTCCCCGGCCAAGGGCTGTTGAATCGAATCAGCCTCCCAGAAGGCAAAACCCCTAATCGGAAGCAGCTTCCTCAAAGGCAAAAGTCCTGACCGGCTTTTGCCTTTTTCTTTTGCGCTCCCTACTATGCTTAAATGTCTCTCTGAGGTAAACGAAGACTAAGATGGCACACACGCACACGCTCGACATTGCGCAGACCGCGCTCGTCATCATAGACATGCAGGAGGCTTTCCGCGCCTCCATCTCCGACTTTGCGGAAACGTCTGCGCGCATCGCGCTCGTCTCGCACGCCGCGCAACTCCTGAATGTGCCGATCATCGTCACAGAGCAATATCCGAAGGGCCTGGGCCACACGGCGACAGAGATCAGGGCCGTGCTGCCCGCATCTTTGCAGGTGATTGAGAAGACTGCTTTCAGTTCTTGCGGCGCGCGTGCCTTTGAAGAGAAGCTTGAGCAGACGAGCACGCGACAGGTTCTCATCTGCGGCATAGAGGCGCACATCTGCATCAACCAGACCACGCACGACCTGCTCGCGCGCGGCCTACAGGTGCATCTACTGACAGACTGTATCACCGCCCGCGCCGCAGAAAACAAACAGATTGCCTTCGCCAAGATGCAACAGAGCGGCGCAATCCCCTCTTCAACCGAGATGGCCCTCTTCGAGTTGATGCGCGATGCGAGGCATGAACAGTTCAAGGCGATTCAGAATCTCATAAAGTAATCAGTAGTCAGTAATCAGTTATCAGCTTTTTGCTTTTACTGACTACTGACCATTGATTATTGATTACTCTTATGCGCGATTTTAGAGAATTTAAGGTTTGGGTGAAGTCTCACGATCTCACGCTGGAAGTTTATAAAGTTACTGCTGCTTTCCCGAAAGAGGAGCTATATGGATTGACAAGCCAGATACGACGCGCCAGCGCTTCGATTCCTGCTAACATTGCAGAGGGTTGTGGTCGTAGCGGAAACCCGGAGCTTTGCCGCTTTTTACAAATCTCTATGGGTTCGGCAAGTGAGCTTGAGTATCACCTCTTGCTGGCTCATGATCTTAAATTTCTAAAAACTTCAGACT
>JBAWGU010000064.1:0-11559 GCA_049593215.1 Pyrinomonadaceae bacterium | reverse complement strand
CGCATCGGCGGTCCGAGACCGCCTCTAAACGATAGTTGATTAACGATAGTTGATTGAAGGAAGATTCTGTCAGCTTAAGAAGTGTAAGAGCAGCATACACGCGGCGGCCAGCAGAGCAGTTGTCAGAATGAGCAACATTCCTTTGCGGCGAAGACGTGCAAAGATGGACGGTCGCGGCGGCTCGTAATGCTCAATCAGGGCGCGACTGAGAAACCTCTCAACGTCGCCCACACCGTAACGCTCCGGCCCGTCGAGCCACTGCTCGTCGAATTGATGTAAGACGTGATACCCCATGATTCAAGATGTAGAAATGGTTAAAGGGGAAGAGGGGAAAAGGAATTTCAGAACTTTGATAAGCGGGATTGTTCTTCACCTTTTTCCCTTTTAACCTCTTCCCCTTTTTCCCATCTTCTTTCTCCCCCCTTTCGTCAGTTGATTGATGTTGAAGTCAGGTTATCTATTTCAGAGAGCGGGCCGGTGGCGCGGCGTTGCTCTCTGTGCTGCGACTTGGCCGTGTACATCGCCTGATCTGCGGCGATGAGTAGATGGTCAAGAGTTTCGCCGTCAATGCCGTAGGTGGCTGCGCCAACACTGATGCCGACGGACGCGCGACGGTCGCCACGTACATGCAGGGAAAATTTTGAGATGGTTGTCTCGATGCGCTCGCGTAGTTCTTCAATCTGTTGCGGAAGCAGGTCCTGCACGATGGCGACAAACTCATCGCCCGCGTAGCGCGCAAGGAAATCGTATTCGCGCAGTTGAGCCTGCAAGAGTTGCGCAACTTCGCGCAGCATCTTGTCGCCGACCTTGTGGCCGAAGGTGTCGTTGACCTGTTTGAAATTATCAAGGTCGAGCATGATGACCTGAAAGCGTTGCCCGTTGCGGCGAGCGCGCGAAGTCTCTTCCTCAAAGCGCAGGTGCATGTAGCGCGCGTTCGGAAGTCCCGTCAGTGAGTCCGTCAAAGCATTCGATTCCGCAACGGCGTGCTGCATGGAATTGGCGAGCGCGTCTGAGGCAAGACGCGTGACCGTCTCAAGCAGGCGCATGTGATCGTCCGTGTATTCGTTGAGTTCCATCGAATAGACTGCGAGCGCGCCGAGCAAGCGTTCGTCTTTGAAGAGAGGCAGCGCAGCCATCGAGCGATAGTCGGAGCCGGGCGCAAGCGTTAAGCCCGCGAAATCGAGACTCGGATGGAGTTGATTAACGGCGCGACGATTGGCGAGCGCGAATCCTGTCACACCTTCGCCCGGCGCGACGCAGTGATTGCGTAAAGTCTCCGCATTCTTTCCGGCGACGTGCGCGGCGGTAGCGTAAGCTTTCAACTCGTCGTAGAGATAGACGGCGCAGGTGTCGAACGGAACGATGTGGCCCACTTTGTTGACGAGAATCGAGAGCGTGTCTTCAATGTCTAAGGAAGAGCCGAAGGTGCGCGCAATCTCGTAAAGCGCATAGACCTCGCGGTGCGCGTTCTTAATCTGGTCGTAGGCCAGAGAGACCGCAACGTGTTTTGTTTTCGCAAGGTCGGATTCGCCGAGTTTGGTCCTGTTAAGCTGCTCGTCGGTTGCGCCCTGTTGCTCTAATCCGAGCGCAGCGATCTCATTTTCAAAACGATTGAGATGCTTGACGAAGAGTTTGACAACCTGCGGGTCGAAGTGTGTGCCGCTTCCGCGAATGAGCAGGCCGATGGCTTCGTCACGCGTCATGCCGCGACGGAAAGGGCGGTCTTCGCGCACGGAGTCGAAGCAGTCAACGACAGAGAGGATGCGCGCGGTCAGGGGAATCTCTGCGCCTTTCAGACCGTGCGGGTAGCCACAGCCGTCCCACTGCTCATGGTGATGGCGCACGATGGGCACGACGGGATACGGAAAGTTGACGCGCTCAAGAATCTCAGCGCCGACCGTGGTGTGAATCTTCATCTTCTCAAACTCTGCAACGGTGAGCCTGCCGGGTTTGCTCAAGATGTGATCGGGCACGGCGAGTTTGCCCACGTCGTGCAGGAGCGCGCCTGCTTTAAGAGCTTCGATTTCGCTCTCCGTGAGTCCGAAGACGCGCGCGAGTCCTGTGGCGTAAATCTGTACGCGGCGAACGTGGCAATGCGTCGTCTGGTCTTTGGCATCAATGGCGGTGGCGAGCGCTTCGACTGTGGCGAGATGCAGGCGGCTCATCTCGGAAGCATCAATCGTCTCTGTTGCCGTGCGCGCAAAGAAAGTTTTACGGGCCGCGTAGGCAAAAAGGGTGATGACAGGCAGACTCAGGAAGACGTAAACGAGACCAAACTTTGAGGCCGTGAAGTACAACGAAGCCGCAAAGATTGCCCCCGCCCAGAATGTCCAGACAGGCAAATCAACTCTGACCGCGCGCTTGTTATCAGTCATCTCTATGGACCTAAGAGCAGGGCAGAGGGATGAGGGATGAGGGATGAAAGAGGAAGGGTGAAGGTGGCAGTGATGAATGATGAATTAAAGACAGCTTGCTTTTCATTCATCACTCATCGCTCCGCCTTCATCATTTCCTGTTCATCCCTCATCCTTCATCCTTCATCCTTCATCCTTGCTTTTCATTTGCTCTCAAACTCAAATTCGCTTCACACAACCAGATCGTTGAAAAGTCTTTTTGCCGGAAGCGAAGTCTGAGGGCAATTCAGTTTTCGCTTCCGGCAAAAAGACAGGGCAAGCGGCGGGCATTCCCTTCTTCGGGGCACATCCTGCCCGCCTGTCTGGGGGTGAGAGATTTTAAGAGGAGCGTCAAAAGCGCATCTGCACGATGGACGCGCGCGCTCACTCTTTTTCAAATGGTGCGGCCCGAAATGAACCCCGTGCGGTGGGTTCATTGAAGCGCGCCTGTCGCGCTCCAGAGCCGCGCCATTTAACTTAACAAGATGCGTGCCGCTCCGAATCTGCGGCCAACTTTATCCTGCAACCCGCTAAATGCTTGTGTTTGATTCTTGATTGAGTTTCAGAGATGGAGTGCCCTGAGAAAGAAGCTGTCAGAGTGACGGGTCAAAATGATGATTCGGTCAAATCCACAAACGATGGGGGGCACTGTAGGGGCAGGTCTTGTCCTCGGCCCGCTCAAGCTAAAGAAGAATTCAAACAGGATGGACAGGATAAACAGGATAAAGAAGAAACGATGAAGGAGGAATAATGAATGATGAATAGCAAACTCTTCGTCTTTCATTCCGCGTTCATCATTTCGTGTTCAGCATTTCTTTCATCCTGTCTATCCTGTCCATCCTGTTAATTTATTGTTCGGGCAGAAAACGGGCAGGGACAAGCCCTGCCCCTACATTTTCTCTTTTAGTTTGACAATCACGCTCGCCGCAATGCACCCTCTGTTTATTCATCTCTAAAGAAGAAGGCAGCGCGTTTGGGAAAAGTTGTGAACAAGGCTGAAGAGCAGAACGCGCCGACGGGCTACGTTGAGCTGCTGCGGCGCAATCGCAGCTTTCGCAATGTCTGGCTGGGCCAGGTCGTCTCTCAACTCGGCGACTGGTTCGATACCATCGCCGTTTACACGATTGTCTTGAAGCTGACAGGCTCAGGGCGTGCAGTCGGCCTCGTGCTGGTCGCGCGCTTCGTGCCGAGCTTCATCATGGGGCCGCTCTCCGGCGTCATCGCAGACCGCTTCAGCCGACGCGCGATCATGATCGCGTCAGACATTGTGCGCGCCGTCATTGTGCTTGGATTCCTGCTCGTGCGACGCCCTGACCAACTCTGGCTCGTCTATGTCCTGACAGTCCTGCAACTCGTCTTCTCAACTTTCTTCGAGCCTGCGCGCACGGCTGTGATTCCTTCAATCGTCGAAGGGCGCGACCTGCTGGCGGCGAACGCGATCTCTTCGGTCACGTGGTCTGCGATGTTGACGCTGGGGGCGGCTGTGGGCGGAGTGGTGACAGGGATGTTCGGCACGGACGCATCGTTCGTGCTCGACTCGCTCACTTACTTAGGCTCTGCGGCTCTGATTGCCAGCGTCACTTTTCCGAAACGCCCGCCGCGCGAGAAAACCAGATTGACGATTGGCAAAGCGCTCGGCATCACGGACACGCTCGAAGGCGTGCGCTACGTTTGGAAGCGTCCGCGCGTCTTTGCGCTCTTGATGGTCAAGCCCGCGTGGGGCTTGGGCGGAGGCATACTCGCGCTGCTCGCGGTCTTTGGCGAAAAGATTTTTCCGGTCGGCGGGAGCGCGGCCACAGGCATCGGCGTACTCTACGCTGCGCGCGGCATCGGCACGGCGATTGGCCCGTTCGCGGCACGCCGCATGATAGGCGAAGCGCAAAAGAATATGCAGAAAGCCATCGGCATTGCTTTCCTTCTTGGCGGGGTCTTCTATGTTGCGTTCGGCGGCGCGACTAATTTCACCCTCGCGCTCATTTTACTGCTCATCGCGCACATGGGCGGTAGCATTCTCTGGGTCTTCTCGACAGTGCTCTTGCAGCGCAGCGTTGAAGACCGTTTTCGCGGGCGCGTCTTCGCTGCCGAGTTAGCTTTACTGACCTTCACGATGGCTGCGTCAAATTACGCGACGGGCGAGTTGCTGGATCGTTTCGGCTTCTCGCCGCGCACCGTCACAATCGGGATTGGCATACTCTTTCTCCTCCCCGGACTGCTCTGGTTTACCACGCAAAGATGGTGGAACAACGGGCGCGGCGAGGAAGCGGAAGATAAGCCTGAAGTCTGGAACACGGAATCGCAGGTTGTTTGAGTTGAGCTTTCAAGCTCTGCCGGGCGATAGGTGGGAAATTGAGGGTTCACGCAAAGGCGCTAAGAAAAGAAGAACCAAAGAATGCGAAGGGATTGAATGCTTCTTTGCGAGCTTTTGTTTTTCTGTTCTTCGCACCTTTGCGTGAACCTGCTTGTTCCAATCTTCTGAGTTTCAATATAGACTTCACACTCATCCAATATGAAGATTAAAATTGGCGTGATGGGTTCGGCTGATAATGCCCTCGACGAGGGCATGGCCGACGCGCTCAGAGAAAAGGCAGAGGCGTTGGGAAACGCGATTGCCGCGCAAACGGATGTTGTCCTGCTCACTGGGGCGACCACAGGATTGGTCTATCTCGTCGGCAAAGCGGCTCACGACGCTGGCGCGTTTCACATCGGCGTCTCGCCCGCAAGCGACGAGCGCGAGCATGTTGAGCGTTACGGCTTGCCGGTGGATGCCTGCGACGCGATCATTCACACTGGCTTCGGACTCAAGGGTCGCAACGTCGTGCTGGTGCGCTCTTGCGAGATAGTGCTTTTCATACGCGGCTCGATGGGCGCGCTCAACGAGTTTACAATCGCGCACGATGAAGGACGCATCATCGGCTGCCTGACGGGCACTGGCGGCGTGGCAGATGAAGCCGAGCGTCTTCTCCAAATATTTCCGAAACGGACAGGCGCGTGCGTGCTTCACGGCGACGACCCCGCGCGGCTTCTTGCGGCCTGCATGGAAGCCATGACGCAAGAGAAACAATAATGACTAAAGGCAGAGAGGCCGAGAAGATGAGATGTCATCCGTGCGCAAGCTCAAAGCTTCAAACATTGAGGATAGCATTCCTCTTAACATTAATCTTGAGCGTCGTCTCAAACGGATTCGGCGCGGGCAGATCGCAGATGCAGAAGACTGTGGACACAATCGAAGCGCAACGCGCGCCAAATAATTTATCTGTCGAAGATTTGAACAACCCTGTCTGGAAGAAGGCGCGGCCTGTCCGTGTGACGCAGTACTGGTCAGGCGAAGCTGCGCCCGCGTCGCGCCGGATGGAGGCGCGCGTCGTCTGGACCGATGAAGCATTGTTCGTGCGCTTCGTCTATCCACAGAAAGAGCCTCTGGTGGTGAGCGCCACCCCACAGCTTGATAAGAAGACGCTTGGACTCTGGGACAGGGACGTGTGCGAACTCTTCATCGCGCCGAATCCGGCTGAAGTAGAGCGTTATTTCGAGTTTGAAGCTGCGCCGACGGGCGAGTGGGTTGATCTCGGAATACATTGGAAACCCGAAGGGCGCGAGACTGACTGGAATTACCATTCAGGCATGACTGTCTCAACGCACGTTAAGAAAGATACGCACACGATTATTATGCGCGTGCCGTGGTCGGCGCTTGGACGCACGCCGAAAAAAGATGAACGCTGGCGCATCAACCTCTTTCGCTGCGTCGGCAAAGACCCGCAGCGAGGCTACCTCGCGTGGCAACCGACACACACGCCCGAACCGGCCTTTCACGTCCCGCAGGTTTTCGGCTGGATAGAATTCAAGCAATAAGAGGAATCACGTTAAATTACTGCGCGCTTAGCCTCCGCACATGCCTGCGCTCGTTCTACGCAGATGTCGGGAGAACGAGCGCAGGCGTGCGGAGAATCTGCGCGCGCGTGCTTAGAACGAACTCAGTCGTGCGGAGAACTAACTCAAGCGTGCGGAGAATCAACGCAGACACGCGGAGAATGAGCGCACCCGTGCGGAGAATGAACTCTGGCGTGCGGATAACGAGCGCACCGTTGCGCTCATCATGTCCGTGCCTGCGTTCTTCATCCTCAACGCTGCGCGCACTATCTCTATTCCTGCGCCCTTTATCTTTTCAACTGTCTTTTGCCTACTGCGCGTTGATGATTGTTTCCAGATAGTCGGCAAAGCTCTCGCGGTCTGTGTCGCTCATAGCGGTGATGCGCGCGCCGATGAGGTAGCCTTTGTCAGCCGGGTCTTCTTCGAGCCGCTCGTAGCGCACGGCGATGACGTGCATTTGAATGGGGCCGTTGGGGAGTTCAAGCGTAACGCGGAGCGTGCGCCCGTCCGTCAAATATCGTTCGCCGATTCTGATGGCGGGGAGGATGAGCGCGAGACCGTTCACGCTGAGATCGCGCGTGTAGCCTTCAAGACTCTGTGTATGTCGCGCGCCGTTGACTTTCGATTTTTCTTGAAAGAGCGAGAGGCTCGCAGCAAGGCGCGCATGGTAACGCGGGACGCGACGACGATTGCCGACATAATCGCGTAAACGGTTGACGATGAAACGCAATGTCTCAGGCATGTACGAACAGACCTCGCAGGTCGCTTGAGAGCGGAATGTGTCGTCGGGGGAATACAGGGAGAGTTAAAGCCAGCGAAAAACTATGAGCCGCTTGTGAGAGGTGTTCGCTCGAAAGCGAGGGGCAGGCGAGCGGCGCGGCGGTCCGGCCATTCGTCGCAAAGACATTATAGCTTCTTAAGAGGCCCGAACGATAGACTTAAAATCATGAGGTAGTGTGGTAATAATTTGTTGCTGAAAGATTCACTCAGGTGGAGCGTCCTAAAGTTTACCCTGCTTTTTACTTAATCACAGGCAAGCTGATGTCCATGCTCTTGCGCTCGCCCGCCTTGAGCGTGACGCGCGGGGCGTTGGCTGTGCGTGCGCGTATGTTCTCTTCGTTGAAAGCAAGAGGCCCATCATTCATGCGCCAGATGACTGCGAAATATTCGCCGGGCGCGCCTGTAATAGTGAAACTCCCGTCCGCGCCTGTGCGCCCGCCAAGAGAAGCACTGCGCGAACGCCAACGGCTCTGATCCGTTGGCACAAGTATCAGGACCATATTGCGTAGCGGCGTGCCGTCCGTTGCGTTGAGGGCGCGGCCCGTGAGCGTTGCCACGTCCGTAGAGAGAACGATTTCGACGCCTTTCACTTCCCCGCCTTCGTCCAGATTAACGGGATTACGTTGCAGGTCCATGCCGTTCCAGGTGATTGACCTGGTGTAATACTTGCCGCCCGCAACACCCACGTTCAGAAAATTGTCGCCCGCAGGCAAGCCTCCGACAATCCATGTGTTGTCCTGTTCGACGCGCGAAGACGGCTGCATCACACGCTCTCCATTCGCTGCTTCGGCAGAGATATAGATGTTCTGTGGAAGCGGCTTATCGCCTTCGACTCTGAGCGTGCCCCTGATGCGCGCACCCTCAGACATCTCAATGTCAAGACCTGAAACGTCTGCGCCTGCGACGGTCAAATCCTGATGCTTCGCCACGAATCTTCCCATCGCTTCTCTGTAAGCCCTGTCGTAGTTCCGCCCGTCAGAGCCTCGCATCTCAGGCTGCGGCGGGGTAACGTTGATGATGTATGTTCCGTCCGGCACTTCCTCAAGCGTCCAGTATCCACGCTCGTCCGTCTGTGAATACATGTGGCTGTCTTCAAACTCGCCCGGCTCGGTCTTTAATTGGACCATCAACTGCGCGCGGACGAGCGGCGTGCCGTCACGTTTTACCGTCACCGTGCCACTTACTTTATGCGTGCTGCGCTCGATGAGCGTGATGTTGATGTCGGATACTTCGCGCCCTGCTTCAACTCTTAACCCGCTTGCGCTGCGCGAGTTCGTCGCCGCAGGATAATAGGTAGCGGAGAGCGAGCCGCCGCCGTAGCTGTAAACGCTGTCGCCGCGCTGCATGACGCGCTCGACCTCTTCGGACGCGCTCACGATGTATTCGCCCGGCGGCAAACCTGAAACACGATAGACGCCTCTGTCATCCGTTCGCGCCTCGCCGTAGCGCCCGTTACGAAAAGGCAGGGTGCGCCCTTCTTCCCTGCGCATTAAGCTGACGGGCAAGCCGACGGCAGGCTCGCCATCCGTGTAAGTAATCTTGCCATTGATTGCGCCGCCGCGACGCGCGCGCACCTCTACCTCAACATTGCTCGTTCCATCAACTGAGACTTCGATTGCGTTTTGCTTTCCTTCTTCCGGGCCGTAAGGATTCGGGCTATAGACGCCGACCGCATCAACATAAAAAGTGTAGCGTCCGGCAGGGACGTTCTTGAGACGAAATACGCCGCGCGCGTCAGCATTCGTCATGCGCTGGCCTGCGGGCGCATCTTTACCGATGAGGCTCACATGCGCGCGTCTGACAGGCTTACCCGTGTCATCATAAACAACGCGCCCGCTCACAGTTGATTTGCTCGGCGCGGAATTGGAGGGAGCAAGCTCCGTAGTTGTCGTCACGACAGTTTGCGCGCTGATTGTTTTCGCAGGCCACAAGGCGGCGGCGACAAAGAGCATGAAGAGAGAGCTGGCGCAAATGACATGCTTCGACAAACAAGAGTTTTGAAACAAACGTGAGGCTATCATTTTAGAGAGTCCTTTCCAGAAGCCGTGAATCATAAATCGTCAATCGTGAATAGAATAACTGCTTTTCTCTTATCACGATTTACCATTTACGACTGACGATTCACGGCTTTTTAATCTCCGAAAGAATCAAAGGCTTGCCTCCGACATCTGCGTTTTTGATGCTGTCTTTGTCCATGAAATAGGAGAAGCGTCCGGTGCGCCCGTAGCGCGCGGGTTCCGCGCCGACAGTATAACTCTTAGCGTCCTTTGCGAGCGTGAGATGAAATTTGTAGCCGGTGGATTCTGTTGTCTCAATATCTTTCGGCAAGAGTCCGGCAGCGAGGAGCACGGAGATGTCTGCAAACTGTCCGTTGTGCTGCGCGCTGTAGGCAATCTCAGCGAGGTTGATGCGCTGCAACATCACTGCGGCCTCTTTATGATGTGTGTCTATGCGCGCCTTGAGGAAATAGTTTCTGCCCTCTTGCTTGACTGCCATCTGCGTGTCTTTGTCGCCGATGATCCACTGATTGCCGATGCGCATGAGCGGCACAGGCTCAGGCTGATCCGAGTCTGCCGCGCCCGGAGCTTTGATAAAGACGGAAGCCGTTTCGCCGCTCACCTGCTCGCCACTGTACTCGATCTTCTCCGGCACGTTCGCGGCCATGCGCTCGAAGTCAACTTTCAGGTCTTCAAAATCCTCCGCGCTCAAATCGTCAATCGCGGGCTTGAAGATGGAGAGGGCAAACGCTCCGCGAAAGTTTTTCTCGCGCAGCAGTTGATAGAACTGCTGCACCGTCTCAGTCGGCGTTCTCCTGGAAGCGTCCTGCCCGAAGGCTTGCACGCTCGCGCCCGTAGTCAGGAACAAAAATGAGGAGATGAGCGCAGAGACGAAACGAGAGCGAAATAATGAATCGCGCATGAACGGAATTTTCCTTATTGCTTGAAGAGATAAAAAGCTGTCCGTAGCCCGTTGTCCGTCGTCAGTTGTTTTCTTCTTTTACAACGGACCACTGACTACGGACAACGGACAGCTCTTACTTCATCATTATCTTTCGCTGGCTCTGCCCACACGCTTTGCCATGAGCACCTCGCGCCCGACAAAGTAGAGCAGAATTGCCAGAATCAGGAACGGGATCATGCCGAGGATGTCTGCGCTGATCGTATCGCCGACGAGCGGCAGTCTGAACGGAAGATGCAGGCCCTTCTCAAAAAACGGATTGCGATCTGTGGACCAGTTTTCAAAGCCCTTCAACTTGGTCGTGATTCCTTCTCTCAAGTTGAGGAACGCATAGATGACGCCCGCGAGTGTGCCGCCAGCGATGTAGCCTGAAGCCAGCAACACGCCCGAACTCTTATCGCCTTCGGCGACGAGTTGTTCTTCCGTCATGCGACGGTTCTCAGGCTTCGCTCTCAGGTACTTGTCCACGAGCCAGCGCACCATGCCGCCGACGAAGATCGGAGCGGAGGTTGAGATGGCAAGGTAAACTCCTACAGCAAACGCAAGCGAAGGGATGCCTGAGAGTTCGAGCACGATGGCAATCATCACGCCGAGCAAGACGAGTCCCCAGGGCAGCTCACGACTCAGGATGCCCTTGATGATGTAAGACATCAGTGTAGCCTTCGGCGCGGTAAATTTCTGCACGCCTGAGCCGTCGGGGCGCTTGTCATAGATGCCGTTGATGCCGGGGTCCGCCAAGTACATAGGCACGCCCTGATCGTTGACGAGGTAGCGACCCGCAGGGCCGTTCTCTGTCGTGGTCTTGTGGTAAACGTAGTAGGTGTTGCTATCACCACTGGCCTGCGAGCCTTGCAAACTTTCGCGCTTCGGCTGGTCGCCGCTCTTTTCATAGTCAGATGGATTGGCGCGATAATCTGCCGGGAAACTGAAGTCCTTATTGTTGGCAATGGGTATATAAACTGTGCCCGATTGATTCAACTGTAAAAGGATTGGTCCAAGCACCAGAGCGGAAGCGAGCGCGCCGACGAGAATGGCTATCTGCTGGTACTTCGGCGTCGAGCCGACGAGAAAGCCCGTCTTCAAATCCTGCGATGTGGTGCCGCCGTTCGATGCCGCGATACAGACAATCGCGCCGATAGAGAGAGCCGTCACGTAATAGGGCGGCGCGGTCCAGCCGATGATGAGGAAGACGAGGCTGGTCAAAAGAAGCGTCGCCACAGTCATTCCCGAAATCGGATTCGACGACGAGCCAACCTCACCTGTCAGGCGCGAGGAAACAGTGACGAAGAGAAATCCGAAAGCGATGATGAGCAACGCGCCGAGAATGTTCCATTGAAGATTGAGCGCGCGAGTCAGCATGATGGCGATGACCAGAACCACGATGCCGCCAATCACAAACTTCATCGAGAGGTCTTGATCCGTGCGCGGCGCATCTTCGCTCTCGCCGCGACTGCCGCGCAAATCCGCGAGGCCACCCTTCAGGCCATGCCAGATAATCGGCAAAGAGCGCACGAGGCTGATGATGCCGCCCGCAGCCACCGCGCCCGCGCCGATGTAGAGC
>JBAWGU010000063.1:0-5255 GCA_049593215.1 Pyrinomonadaceae bacterium | reverse complement strand
GAACTTCTCCGGCGCACGCCTCGCAACGGAGCTTAAGGCTGCGGCGTCGGCTGATGATGAGCGTGCGCTCGGCCTCAATTTGGATTTCCGTTCTTCTTCTAATCTTCACGGCGTCTCTACTTTTTGTTTTCAGACCAACACCCTTCAGAGTAAGATAAGCGCAGCAAAAAAAACTGCGGGTCCAATAAACCGGACGACAACAACAACTCCCCCAAGCCCAGACCCTACACCTGAGGAGGCGTGCGCGTCTTTAGAAAAGTCTGAAGTTCTCTTGAAAGAGTTTTGAAACCCTCAATGAACAGGCAGAAGCGACATCTGTACGAGTTTGGACAGTTCCGCATAGACGTGGGCGAGCGCCAACTGCTGCGCGGCGAAGAGCAGATTGCGCTCACGCCCAAAGCCTTTGACACGCTCCTTGTGCTTGTCGAAAACTGCGGGCACGCGCTCGACAAAAAGGAGTTGATGGAGAAGGTCTGGCCCGACAGTTTTGTGGAAGAGAACAATCTGGCCCAGAATATCTCTACCTTGAGAAAGGCTCTCGGCGAGAGCGAGGCCGGACTGAAATACATCGAGACTGTGCCCAAGCGCGGCTATCGCTTCGTTGCGGATGTCAAAGAGTTATGGGATGAGGACGTTGATCTGGTCCTGCATGAGAGAACGCGCGCAAGCCTCGTCATCGAAGAAGAGATAGACGACGAAGAAGAACTCAAGCCTGTCATAGACATTAAGCCTGAAGCTGCCGCCTCAGAGATTCCTTCCGGCGCACTGGTCGAAACAAGCGCACAAGCTTTAGCCAGCACTGAAATCGCCGCGCAAACAATCGCCCCGCATCAAAGCTTCACGACGGATGTAAGCGAAACGCAGGACGCGCCGTCCGCGCTCTCTGAAAAAACGGTTGAGCTTCCAGCCGCCCGGCCAAAACATTTTAGAAGAAGCGTGGCGCTCTTTGCCTGTCTAGCCTTTGTCGCCGCCATCATTGCAGGCTATTTTGTTTTCAAGAGGTCGAGAGACGCGCGCCGCATCGCAGCGCATCAACGCGCGCTCGCCATTCTTCCTTTCCGCAATCTTAAGCAGGATGCCGAGACGGATTTTCTTGGCTTCTCGCTCGCGGATGCAATCATCACCAAGCTCGGCTACGTCAGCGAACTCACGGTGCGTCCATCTTCCTATATTGACAAGTATCGTAACCTGACGATTGACCCGCAGAAAGTCGCTGCGGATTTGAACGTCAACACGCTGCTCACAGGCGGCTTCATCAAAGAGGGAGACGACCTGCGCATCACTGCGCAACTCATTGACGTTGGGACCAACGAAATTCTCTGGCGCGACACGCTCGACATGAAATACGAGCGGCTGCTCACCGTGCAGGATCGCGTCGCGCAGGAGATCATCAAAGGCTTGCAGTTGAAGCTCACGCCCGCAGAGGCCAATCGTCTTAATCTGGATGTGCCTCAAAATCCGCTTGCTTACGAATACTACCTGCGCGGCGTTGACCTCTATTCGCAGAACCAGTTTCCGATGGCAGTAGAGATGCTGGAAAAGTCTGTCGCGCTTGATTCGAGCCACGCGCTGGCATGGGCGCATCTGGGCACGGCCTATGCCGCCGCAGCCTCTTTCAGGTTTGGCGGGCGCGACTATTACACAAAAGCGCAGGCGGCTTACCAGAAAGCTCTCTCCCTTAATCCCGAACAGATAGAGGCGCGCATCTTCACTGCGAACACTTACACGGACACCAACCACGTCGAAGATGCCGTGCCGCTTCTGCGTGACGCTTTGAAGACGAATCCAAACTACGCGCTCGCTCACTGGGAACTCGGCTACGCCTATCGCTTCGCAGGCGTGCTCAAAGAGTCAGTGGCGGAAGGCGAGCGAGCGCGCGAGATTGACCCCGAAGTGAAACTCAACAGCTCCGCCTTCAACAGCTATCTCTACGACGGCGAGTATGAGAAGTTTCTACGGAGCCTGCCCGCGCGCGAAGACTCCGCCTTCATCCTCTTCTATCGCGGCTTCGGAAATTTTTATCTGAAGAACCGCGAGCGCGCGGCTTCGGATTTCAACCGCGCTTACGAGCTTGACCCGACACTCTTTCAAGCGCAGATAGGCAGAGCTTTGAGTCTCGGCCTCGAAGGGCAGAATCAGAAAGGCTTGACCTTGCTGCGTGAGACGGAGCAGAAAGTTTTAGAACACGGCGTGGGCGACGCGGAGGGAATCTACAAAGTAGCGCAAGCCTACGCCGCCCTCGGAGACAAAGCCTCTGCCTTGCGAGTCTTGAAACTGAGCATCGAAGGCGGCTTCTTTTGCTATCCCTACTTCACCAGCGATCCTCTCTTGGAAAACCTGCGCGGTGAAGCGCAGTACTCAACTCTCATGGAACAGGCGCGCAAGCGGCATGAAGAGTTCAAGAAAAAGTTTTTCTGAACTTAAAATGCTGGGTTGAAAATTCAACGAAGCCTCGAAGAGGCGATATTCAATAGCCCAGCGCAACGCGCTGGGTAACAGGCACGATAAACCGACAAGCCCTGTAAGGGCCGAGATAATCTTTGAATGTAGATTTATCTCGCCCTTACAGGGCTTATACTTGTCGGGTTGCGGTAACACAGGGCTTCGCCCTGTGCTATTGAATCGCGCCCCTTCGGGGCTTTCCTTGTCGCTTCATTCTGATAAAACTCACAGCACTTACTTTATTCTGAATTCTGGCTCCTGACTCCTGACTTCTCCACTAATTCTATAATCGCGCGCTCAAGGTTGGAATCAATTTTGTTGAGTTGCGCGATGATGCGAGTCGGCAGGCGCAGGGTAATAAGCTGCGCTTCTTCCGGCGACTCTTCGAGCGCGCTCTTAATCGCTTGAAGCATCGCGTCGTAGTTGACGGGCTTTGCGAGATAAGCGTAAACGCCCAGCCGCTCGCATTGCTCACGCAAGTCCTGATGCGTCTCGCCTGTGATGACGATGACAGGCACGCTCGCGCTTGTGCCGCGAATTTCCTGTAGAGCCTGTACGCCGTTCATTTCCGGCAGCGTGATGTCTAAAAGAATGGCGTCTGCGCCGCCCGCTAGAAACTCCGCGATGCCCTCTTCACCCGTAAAAGCCTGCCGAACTTTGTAGCCAGCCTTTTTTAATGTCGCATGATAAAGCTCCGCTAAATCTTCTTGATCTTCTATGACAAGAATGCAATGCTCGCTCATAATAATTTTCCCTGGATCGTTTTTTTGCCTGCGGTTTCGTGAAAACGCGTGGCTGTGATCTGTTAGCTTAAAGACTATCGGCTTGAGAGCTTAACATAACCGAAGACTTTTTATGACTGCTGCTATCGCCATCGTACTCACTCTGCTCTTCATCGCCGTCGTGCTCTTTGCGACCGAGCGCATCCCGATTGACATTGTGACCATACTCCTCGTCATTGGCCTCATCATTACGCGCACGCTCGATGTCACAGACGCCTTCGCCGGATTCGGCAACGATGTCGTCATTACCATCAGCGGCCTCTTCATCCTCACGGGCGGGCTGGTCAAGACCGGAGTGATTGACGTGGTAGGGCGTCGCCTGCACCGCATTGCAGGCGGCAACGAGTTTAGACTTTCCGCGCTGGTGATGTTTGTCGCCGCCGCGTGCGCGTCCGTGATGAAGAACACGACGACGACGGCGATGTTTGTGCCCGTCGTGCTCGGCATGAGTGAGCGCGCGAAAGTGTCTCCTTCAAAACTGATGATGCCGCTTGCCTTCGGCGCAATACTCGGCGGCACCTGCACGCTCATCGGCACTTCGACGAACCTTGCTGTCAGCGGCGCGCTGCCGCGCTACGGGATGCAGCCCTTCACGATGTTTGAGTTGACGTGGGTGGGCGTGCCGATTGTCTGCGTCGGGATGCTCTACATGCTCCTCATCGGCCTGCGCCTGCTGCCCCGTCGAGGCGGCGCGGATTCGCTCACAGAGCAGTACCACATACGCGAGTTCATGTCCGAAGTGATCGTGCTCGATAATTCGCCGCTCGTCGGAAAGACTCTGGCGGAAGCGAACGTGAGCGATGAACTGGACCTCACCGTCGTCGGCGTCATACGCGGCAAGCAGGGACGCATCGCGCCAAGTTCCGATCTCAAGATAGAAGCTCAGGATTTATTGCTCGTGCAGGGACGCCTCGAAGACATCCTGCGCGTCAAGACGGAAGCGGGGATTGAGATTAGAGCCGATTTTAAGTTGAGCGACAACGTGCTCGAATCAAGCGACGTTGAGCTGTTCGAGGTGATGGTCCTGCGCGGCTCGGATTTCGTCGGGCGCACGCTCAAAGGCTTAAAGTTTCGCCAGCGCCATCAACTGACAGTGCTTGCCATCAATCGTCACGGCGTCGTGCTGCTCTCAAAACTCAGCACAGTCTCACTGCGTTTCGGAGATGTGCTGCTTGTGCAGGGCAGCCGCGAACACGTCGAACATCTAGCCAACGAAGGCCACATCCTGCTGCTCGAAGAAGTGTCGGAGCGACGCGGGCGCGCAGGCAAAAGACGCTGGGCCATCACGGCCTTCTGCGTCTTCCTCTTCTTCTCAATCACGCATCTTCTGCCACTCTCTGTCGCGGTGCTGCTGGGCGTGCTGGTGCTCTTGGCGACTCGCGCCGTGCGCGCTCAAGAGATGTACGATCTTATCGAATGGCGTTTGATTGTTCTCATCGCGGGCATGATTAGCTTCGGCGTGGCGATGGAGAAGACGCACGCGGACCAGTATCTGGCCGATCTGATTCTGCAAGGCTTAGGCTCATACGGCGGCCTCGCGGTGATGGCCGGATTCTTCCTGATGACTGTGGCAATCACGCAACCGATGTCGAATCAGGCAGCCGCGCTCGTGATGTTGCCTATCGCGGTTAAGACTGCCGTCGCGCTCGGCCTCAACCCGCGCGCCTTCGCCGTCACCATCACTTACGCCGCCTCGTGCTCATTCCTCACGCCGCTCGAACCCGCCTGCGTGCTCATCTTCACGCCGGGCCGCTACCGCTTCTTCGATTTCGTCAAAGTCGGCTCAATCTTAACCGTCGCCGTCTTCGCCATCGTGATGTGGCTCGTCCCTATCTTCTGGCCCCTGAAATAAAGGGGATAGGGGCTGGGGGTTAGGAGATGGAACAAAAGCACGTCGCTCGTCTTTTCCAACCCCTGACCCCCATCCCCTATCCCCCTGACTACTTGCGCCGCGCGCAAGTAGTCATTATAATGCGCGGGCTTTAAGAAGTGCGTCCGATTCTGGCAGGAAGCGGGCACGCTGCGTTAGGG
>JBAWGU010000062.1:0-1861 GCA_049593215.1 Pyrinomonadaceae bacterium | reverse complement strand
GCGCGCACACGGTCGCCGACCTGGACCAGCACGCGCGTTACGCGACCTGCGGTCGCCGCGCTGAAACTCGCTTCATGTCCCGGCATGGCGTTGAGCGTGCCCGAAGCCTCGACATACTCGCGCATCTCCGTGCGCGCAGGCATTGCGGCTTCCACTTCGATCACAGCTTCCTCTTCGGGCTGCTCTTTGCTGCGATTGATGATGAGCCATGCGAGGATTACTAAAGCAATGGCGCAGACGATGATGACGATGGCGAGCGGAGTGACGCGCCGCCTCCGTGTCTGCACAAAATATTCGTCTCTCACGCTCTCGCTCGAAGATGATTGAGAGTCTTTTGCTTCCTTCACTTCATTCACTGCTTTGTGCGTGTCGCTCATCTGAGTGTCACTCCCGCCGCCTGCTCAAGGTCGGCGAGCGCAGATTGATAATCGAAGAGAGCCTGCAAGTAGCCTTGCCGCACCTCCGTAAAATTGCGCTGCGCGTCAACCACAGGAAGAATGCCTGTCTGTCCCGCGCGATACGCTTCTAAAGCCATCTCGCTCACGCGCACTGCTTCAGGCAGCAAACGCGTTTCGTAAAAATTAACCTGCTGCCGCGCCGTCTCAAGACGCAAAGATGCCTGCCCGATTTCGGAAGTGATGCGCTGGCGCGCGGCTTCGCGCTCTGCCGTGAACTGCTCGATGAGAGCATTGCTTCTGGCAATCTCTCCGCGACTGCGATTGAAGATGGGTAGTGGAACTGTCACCTGCATCTTGAAACCGTAGTTGTTTGGAAGCGCGGGGTCAATGCTCTCGATGCCGGGTTCGAGCAAGAGGTCCGGGACGCGCCCGGCACGAGCCAGACGTAAACGACTCTGCTCCGTCCTGATCTGTTCTTCAGCCGCGCGCAGCTCGACGTTTAATGTGAGCGCGCGCTCTGTGAGTTGAGCGGTGTTGACGGGCGAGCGCGGGACGAAAAGAGTTTCGCGCAGGTCCAGAGAAGTTTCCGGCGTGCGATTGAGCAGAAGATTCAATCCGGCGCGCGAGATGCGCTCTACGTTTTCAAGCCGGGCCAGATCATTCTCTGCGCGCGAGACTGCGAGGCGTGCCTGCAAGACTTCAAACTGCGCGATGTCTCCGGCTTCAAAGCGTGCCTGCGCGATGTCTGCAAGGCGCTGCGCCTGCTCGACGCTTTGACGCCCAAGTCCAAGCGTGTCGCGCGCGAGCGCAAGATTGAAATAGGCGACGCGCGCATCACGACGGAGCGTGCGCAGAGCATTCTCAACATCAAGCTCCGCGAGACGCGCCTCGCCGCGCGCGACATCGAGACGGCGTGCGCGCTTTCCGCCCAACTCAACGGGCTGCGAGATTGAGTAGTTCATGCGCGGCTCTGAGCGCGTGTAGGACGTGATAAATTCCGGGTTGGGTCTTTGTCCCGCGATGAGGATGTTCGTTCCGGCAACAATACTGCGCAGGCGCGCTGCCCGAATCTGCAAGTTGTCGCGCGCGGCGAGCGCAAAGACATCTTCAAACGATAACCCGCTTGCCGTCTGTTGCGCGTTCGAGCTTGGCGAAACTTTTGCCACGCTCTGCGCACAGAGCTGCGTCACATTGATTGAGATTGATAAGAGAAGCGTCAGGGAGGCGCAAGCTCTTTTTCTCAGCTTCAGCTTCAAAAAAATATCCCGGGATGTTTTAACTAAAATTCGATTCGGTCGGCGGAAACTATAACTTAAGAGGAGCGATTCCGCCCGACAGGTCAGCCGGACATGCGTTCATCTCCGGCTCTACAGAAGACAGCAGGAAGCTAAACCTGTGAGGAGAAAAATGCAAGAGGCTCTTTCACAAAACTACAGTTTTCAATTGAGTGTAAGGAGCTAGAC
>JBAWGU010000061.1:0-4898 GCA_049593215.1 Pyrinomonadaceae bacterium | reverse complement strand
AGTTTACGCAGAGAGGTTGAATGCTTTTCTCTGCGCAAACTCTGCGCGCCTGCTCTGCGCCTCTGCGGTGAGCCTCAACTTTTCTCCCATTCATCTTCAAATTAAACCACCACCTCCCAAGAGTTTCATCGCACTTCTCTCACTACGATGCTGAGGTTGGACGATGACCTTAATCTGAATCAATAGAGACGCTGAACAAGGAGAAGGCCGTAGCGTTTATGACTACGGCCTTCTCCTTCTCTTTCCTTAACCGGATGATTATTGTCCACACTCTGCGTTGCTATGCGTGCGCACGCTGCTGAAGCGGTCTTCGTATTCAGCCGAAGTGATGAATGAACAAACCATGCCGCGATAGTTGTTCGGCTCGCGGTTGTTCAAGACATTGAGCCAGAAGTTGTAGCCGCCTTCGTCAGGGTCGCGCCTCAAGTAGCCGTAGTACTGCATCAAGACAAACGATGGATTGTACTCGCGGAACTTGAAGTCCTGCATCTCGATGACATCGCGCAGGACTTGCGCGCGACTTTTACCGTTGCGCATGTCGCTGGCAAGTTGCAGACGCTCCTGCGTGTAAGGCACGAGGCTCGCCGTGTCAAAGAGTTTATTGACGAAAGCTTCCGGCGTCATCGAATCGGGATAGCTGGCGCGGAAAGCTTCGCGCTGCACCCATTCATCAGCGAACAGTTGCTTGCTCGCCTCCAACTGATCGCCGCCGACGATGCGGCTGCGGTCAGGCATAAACTCTGCAAACGTGGGCTGCCTACCCAGAGATGCTTTGTACATGCGATAGACGAAATTGCCCGTCTCCTGAAACTCAAGCTCGATGAAGAAAGCCGCGCTCACATCAATGCGCCTCGCGCGGATGCAACTGTCGTCCGTGCCGCATTGCCTGATGCCGTTGGTCCAGTAACCAAGCCCGCCCTCGTCCGCTTCGCGGTTGAGAAAATCCAGATAGTGCTCGCGCACGAAGAAGTCGGGTTGATCCGAAGGATTAACTATCGCCTGCCCTGTGTCGTTGTCTTTAATCGTCAACGTCGCAACGCCCGGATTAGACAGGGACGCGCTGCCGCCAGCATCAAAGAGTCTGAGCGTGATGGTTTCGTCACCTTCCACAATCGCGTCATCCGTGATTAAGACCGTGAAGGTCTTGCTCGTTTCGCCCGGCGCGAAGAAGAGCTTGCCGGAAGTGAACGTGAAATCGCCACGCGCATTAGCCGTTCCGTCAACCGTTGTGAATTTGACCTGCGAGTCGCGCACGCGATCACACTCGCGCAAGACTGTCACCGTCACACTCCCGTTGCCTTCGTTCACGCTGTAGCCCGGCGCACTGAAATGAATCGAGCAATGCTCCGCGTCAGGTGACGGCGAAGGTGATGGAGACGGCGTTGGTGATGCAGTTGGCGACGGCGACGGCGAAGGTGTCGGTGACACACTCGGCGTCGGCGATGCTGTTGGCGTTGGTGAAGGCGATGGTGTCGGAGATGCGCTCGGCGTTGGCGACGGAGACGGTTTCGGGTCGTCGTTTGATGAAGATGATTTCTTCGCGGAAGCGAGCGAGCGCAAATACATTGTCAGAGCTTCAAAGTCGCTCGCGGAAAGATGCGAAGTCTTGCCGTGAGTCTCTTTGATGACCTGAACATTGCTGGCTGCAAGCGCGGGATTGATTTGACCGCCAACGACGAGTGGGGCAAGGTTGCTGGTCCCTAAACGATCAATCTGCGGCTTGCCGTTCTCAATCACGAACGGGCTATCGAGGCTCACGTAAATTGGTCCTTTACCATCGCCTGCGAATCCGCCCTGACTGTCGCCGAAAGTAATCGGCACTTCCGTTGGAAGATTATTCGGCCCGCGTTTTTGGTCCATCCGAACCGTGCGGAAGTTGAAGCCGCGCTCGCCCGGTTGAAGCAAAGGCGAATCGGGCGCGAGCAGGATTTCTCGGACAGTATGCGCGTCGCCGTGATGCAGCCAGCGCGGAACGCTGTCCCAGAAAGCGCGCAGGTGCTTGGTATTGCGACTGCTGAAATTCTGCGGCGTGCCAACGTCCTGCGGCGGCGCGAATCTCACGAAGAAGTAATCGTTGGTCGGACGATAGAAAGGCCCGTTGCCGTCAACCGTGTCTTCGCTGATGACGCCCGGCTCGTGTATGTTGTAATCCTGAAACGTGTCGTCGAGCACGCCGTTTGTCAGCTTGTTGCCGTTGTGATGACACTCTGCACAACCGCCTCCGCCCTGCGCGACGCTCGAAGAGAAAATCTGTTTGCCGCGCGCAATCTTTGCCGCGTCCGCCTGCTCAGGAAATTGGTCGAGCGGATTCGGCAGACGCCTGTTCTCGTTCTGGGACCAGAGAATCTGCAAGTAGGCCATGTCGTAGTAGCCGACCTTGAAAGCTTTGCTATTGAGGTCGTTTCTTCCGATGGCCCTCGAATTCTCTTCCGTTTTGTTCTCAACAAAATCTTCGCGCGCGTGAAAGCGATCAACCGGATCGGCTTGCGGGAAGATCGGAGTCGGCGTGCGCTCGCCTAACAGGACTTCGCCGTTGCAGGCAGAGGCGTAAGCCATGAAATCGTTGTTGAGTCCTTCGTACCACTCAGGCCAGTTGTCCGAGATGTCTTTGTTCTGCGGGCAGGTCTTGACGCCGCCGACGGCATTCGCCGCGACGTTCCACTGGCAACCGTCCTGCCGTCCATCCCAGTGACAGAAGCCGCAAGACTTTTGCCCGTCATCCGAGTAAGCGGAAGAGAAGAACCAGCGCAGGCCAACCTCTTCATCCGTTGCGAAAAGATTCTGGCCGTGCCCGCCTGTCGTCGGGTCAGGTGTGGTGGGCGTGACGCCGACGGCTGTAAAACCCTGACGTTGCAGATTGCCGTTCTGGTCCACATTTAAAAACGAAACGTCTTCGGTCTGGAAATTTGCGACGTAGATGGTGCGTCCATCGGGCGAGGCTTCGATGCCTTGCGGCGTGACGCCGCCGGTCATCTCTATGCCTAGAGGGGTGAGAATTTGTGAAGGGTCTGCGGCATTCGCGTTGATGCGGAAAGCCTGCACCTGCTCGGAATGAGCGTAGGTGACGAAGAGCAGGTTGCCTTTAATAGTCATCTGCTCAGGACCACTGCCCTTGATAATCTTTTGCGCCGCCGCGTGATCTTGAAGGTCAACGTATTGGCCGGGCGTGACGAGTTGCGAAAGGTCGCGTCCTTCGTCAACGTAGCGATAGACGAAGAGATTCGTCGTCGTGTCAAAAATATTAAGCTCGCTGCCGATGTCGTCAAACGTCGTTGCTTTGGTCCCATCGCTCATCACGGGCGTGTAGCCGAGCGGCTGCCCGTTGTTCTTAATCGCAACGCCGTTAGCATCTTTTGTCGGAAGGCCGTGACCTGATTCACGCCCATTTAGTTTCGTGTTGGTCTCCTGCCCCGAAACGATGCCCCAGCGTCCGGCAATCTTCACGTCTGTGGAGAGGCCGCCGACAGGCAAAACTTTCACGAGCGTGTTCGTATCATTTTCGATGTTGATGGCGGAGACTGTGTGGCCGAGCGTGTTTGCGACGTAGAGCGTCTTACCGTCTGCGCTGATGTCCAAATCGCGCGGGTTGGCGCGCTCTAATTCCGTTGTGCCCGTTGGAATCTCCGCGATCTGCGTAAAGGTTGGTCCAGCATCAACACGAAAGGCGCGCACTTCATCTCTGAATCTATCTGTCAGATAAAGGCGCGTGCCGTTGCTGTTGAAGATGAGCTTCTCGCCGTAAAAGCCTGTCTCGAATGTGCCGATGATGGAATCGGTCGAAGTGTCTAAGACAGACGCAAAGTTGCCGTACTGGTTGAGCACGACGGCGTAAGGTTTCGGATAGATGTTCGCATTAAGCGGAGAGACTTTGATGCCGATGGGCCGCAAGCCCTTAGACTGACCGGGCGGGCGCAGGTCAACCCAGCGCAAGACCTGTCGGCTCGCAGTGTTGACAACTGCAACGCGCCAGTCGGGGTAGCCTTCTCTTCCGGGCAGCGTCACGTAAAGCTTACTGCCGTCGGGCGTGAGAGCCAGAGAGCGCGGCTCGCTACGGAACGGCTGCTTGCGATTGGGCCAGAGTTGGTTGCCGCTTTTAACTACGGGATTGTTCGGGTCAATGCGCGTGCCCGGATCAGGGCGGCCATCAATGTAACCCGCGCCGAACATGATCTTGGTGAAGCGTTCCATTCCGGCGCGCACGCCAGCAGACTCCGCACCCATGATGTTCTTGACGGGATCGTTGTTCAAGCCCGTGATGATCTTGCCCTGCGAATCCGTCTTGACGGCGGTCTCGAAGAGACGCAGCTCAAGCGGAGCTTCCTGCTCCGGCGTTAAGATTTTGTAATCGAAGGCGGCTGAGAGCTGCGGCTGCGGCGGACTCGCGCTCGCGCTAAATCCCGCGCGCAGGATAAGCCACGACGCTCCCAAAACACACGCCAACGCGAGCACGAGGTATTTTGCGATTCTAGTCATAATCTGTTGACTCCCTTTGAATCAGGAAAGCTTCCCTTAAGCTAAACCGGGCACCTGATTGGTGAAGGTGTTGATTCCGAGGGGATGATCTTTATCTTTCAGACCGCACGCAGACAATTCAAGAAAAAGCCCCAAACCCAGCGCAAAATATGAGAGGCCACTGCTCGTCGCGGGCGTGTCCGTAGGAACAGAGCGAAAAGGGGTGACAAAAATACAGGAATGGTGAGGCTGTTAAGAAAAAGTTGGCTGAATGATAACTGTAATGAACGTTAATTCGAGATAAGCTTGAAAGGCAATGGCAAAAAGTTAGGACCGTGCGAGTCTTCGTCCCGTAGGGACGATTGAGTTTAGGCAGTTCATTTATGGACTGCATGAAGACGAGTAAAAACAGGGAGGCGTCGCGTCAGCGACGGTTGCATCTCATT
>JBAWGU010000060.1:0-5174 GCA_049593215.1 Pyrinomonadaceae bacterium | reverse complement strand
GCTTCACGCCTCGCGCCCGTTTGAACGCGACCGCGACGGCTTCGTGATAGGCGAAGGCGCGGGCATCATGATTCTTGAAGAGCTTGAAATGGCGAAGCGTCGCGGCGCGAAGATTTATGCGGAGATTGTCGGCTACGGAATGACCGCAGACGCTTTTCACCTGACGATGCCCGACGAAACAGGCTCCGGCGCAATTCGCGTCATGCAGAAGGCTCTGAAGGATGGCGGGGTCGAACCTGTTGAGGTCGGCTACATCAACGCGCACGGCACAAGCACGCCCTACAACGACAAGTTTGAGACGCTTGCTATCAAGGCTACTTTCGGCGAGCACGCGTACAAGCTCGCCGTGAGTTCCACGAAATCCATGACGGGACACCTGCTCGGCGCGGCGGGCGGCATCGAAGGCGTCTTCTCCGTGCTTGCGATTTATCACAGTAAAGTGCCGCCGACGATTAACTACGTCAACCCGGACCCGGAATGCGATCTCGATTACGTGCCCAACGAGCCGCGCGAAATGGAAGTCCGCTGCGCGCTCTCAAACAGCTTCGGCTTCGGCGGCACAAACGCAGCATTGCTGTTCAAGAGATACGAAGAATGATGTCCGTTGTCCGTTGCCAGTGGTCCGTTGTTCGCTACCATCAGTTGAACGACTCAATATCTATAGCCACAAACAACGGACAACGGACAACGGACTACTGACAAATGAAAATTATTGTAATGATGAAGCAGGTCGCTAATAAGGATGCGATTCTGCGTATTAACAAGGATGCGACGTGGATTGAAGAGGCGGACCTCTCCTATGAGGTCAACGAATCTGACGGCTATGCTTTGGAAGAGTCTCTGCGTTTGAAAGAGAAGCATGGCGGCGAGGTCGTGGTTTGTTCTATGGGTCCGCAGCGCGTGAAGAGTGTGATTAAGGATGCGCTGGCGCGCGGTGCGGATCGCGCGATTCATGTTGTGGTGGAAAACTTGCAACCGCTCTCACCGTTTGCTGCGGCGAGTATGCTAGCGGATGCCATACGCGATGAGCAGCCTGATTTGATAATGACAGGGTTGCAGTCTGACGATAACGGTTTCGCGCAAACAGGCGTCATCATGGCAGAACTGCTGGGATTGCCGCACGCGACGATTGTGATTGAGATTGATGCTTCGGGCGAGCAGTTGCGTGTGAAGCGCGAGCTTGAGAGCGGCTGGTATCAGTGGTACTCGATGCCCGCGCCCGCGCTCCTGACGATTCAATCCGGCATCAGCCAGATTCGCTACGCCACGCTGAAAGGCATCATGTCCGCCAAGAAGAAAGAGATTAAAGAGGTCACGCCTTCAAGCGAAGCCGCCACCCGCCCATCGCATCAACGCGTAGAGAAAGTTTACTTTCCGCAGAAGACCAAGCAGACGCAGTTCCTCGGCAACGGCGACGCCAAAGCCGGTGCGGTCGCATTGGCTGAAAAGTTAAGAACTGAGGCCAGAGTTATTTAATTGCTGTCCGTTGTCAGTGGTCAGTTGTCCGTTGTTCGCTCGTGACACTTGAATTGTCTAGATTGAACAACACAACTTTGATAACCACAAACAACGGACTACGGACTACGGACAAATGACAAAAAGCATTTTAGTTTTCGCGGAGCACCGCGATGGTCAGTTTAATAAAACTTCATTCGAGGCGATTGCGGCGGCGCAGACGCTTGGGCGCGAGTTGCAGCAAGAGGTGACGGCTGTTGTGCTTGGCTCCGGCATGAGCACGTTGGCCGAAGAGGTTGCGGCTTATGATGTGAGCCGTGTTGTTTATGCAAACAACGAGAAGCTGGCGGAGTACACACCGGATGGTTATACGGACGCGATGGAGCGCGTGGTGCGAAGCGTCGAGCCGCAGTTTGTCATTATGCCGCACACGTATCTGGTGCGCGACTACGCGCCGAAGCTTGCCGCGCGTTTTGGCAAAGGCTTAATCAGCGATTGCATACGCGTGAGCGTCTCGGACGGTAACGCCACCTTCACGCGACGCATCTTTCTTGGCAAGATTGATGCTGACGTGACTTCTGACGGCGAGCCGCCCACTTTCGCGACTTTTCAATCGGGCGCGTTTCGAGGAGATCAGGCCGGGAAGGGAAGCGGCGCGCAGGTTGAGACGATGGAAGTGGAAGTCGGCGAAGTGCGCATGAAGCCTGAAGCCCCGTTCCAGGAAGTGAAGCAGGCCGTTGATCTGAGCAAGGCCGATGTCATCGTCGCCATCGGACGTGGTATCAAGAGCAAAGATAACATCGCGCTCGCAGAAAAATTGGCGGAAGCTCTCGGTGGGGATCTCGCAGCTTCGCGTCCCATCTGCGATGCCGAATGGCTGCCGATTGATCGCCAGATTGGTTCATCCGGCCAGACCGTCGCGCCGAAACTCTACATCGCTCTCGGCATCTCCGGCGCGATTCAACATCTTGTCGGGATGAAAAACTCCGGCACCATCGTCGCCATCAACAAAGACCCCGAAGCCCCCATCTTCGACATCGCAGACTACGGCATCGTCGGCGACCTCTTTGAAGCCGTTCCAGTGTTGACGGAAGAAATAAAGAAACTCAAAGGGTAAATATAATGTAGGGCAGGGACAAGTCCGCAGCCTGTCTTTGCCCGAACAATAAATTAACAGGATGGACAGGATAGACAGGATAAAGAAGAAACGATGAAATAGGATTGATGAACGCGGAATGAAAGACGGAAAGCATCCTCTTCATCCTTCATCCTGTTTATCCTGTCCATCCTGTTTGAATCTTCCGTAAGTTGTGCGGGCCGAGGGCAAAGCCCTGCCCCTACTTTTGACCTTTCTGCTTTCCGGTTATATCATCTGCCTGCAAAAATCCCCGTAACGTTCCCTGTCAAAATCAAATTGTGAGGTGTAGGTCTATGCGTCGTCTCAAATTGTGGCATGTCGCGTCGTTGTTGATGATTGTGTTGGCTCTCTCGTTTGCAGGGATGAGCGGGTGGACGAGTCGCGCCGAAGTCGGTCCGGTGGAAGATGAAGAAGCCGCTGCTGTGCAGAATCCGGCTGCGTCGCAGATGGTTCACGGCTTTGATGTCAGCGGTCTTGATAGGAATGTGAACGCCTGCGCTGATTTCAACAGGTTTGCAAACGGCGGTTGGATAAGCAGAAATCCTGTGCCCGCAGCTTATCCGCGCTGGGGCCGCTTCAACGAGTTGGCGGAAAGAAACAGGGACGCGCTGCATGAAATTTTAGAAGCGGCAGCAAAGAACAAGAAGGCGAAGAAGGGAACGAACGAGCAGAAGATCGGCGACTTTTATGCGAGCTGCATGGATGAAGCGCGGATTGAGAAAGACGGCCTCAAGCCTCTCGCGGCGGAGTTGAAACGCATTGACAAGATTAAGGACGTGCGCGGCCTCGAAGACGAAATCGCGCGCTTTCATCGTCAGGGCGTCGGCGCAGTCTTCACTTTCGGCGCGGGGCAGGATTTGAAGAACAGCACGCTGGTTATTGCCAACGCTTTTCAAGGGGGTCTGGGTCTACCGGACCGCGACTACTACACGAAGACTGATGAGAAGTCTAAGAAGATACGTGAAGAGTATGTGACGCACGTAGCGAAGATGTTTGAGTTGATGGGCGACGACGCGGCGAAGGCTGCTGCGGAAGCTAACAAGGTGCTGGCGATTGAGACGAAGCTGGCCGAAGTCTCTATGACTCGCGTGCAGTTGAGAGACCCCAATGCGCGTTATCACAAAATGGACGTGGCCGGGCTTAAAGCTCTTACGCCGAACTTTTCATGGGACACATACTTCGCAGGCATCGGCACGCGCGGCATCACGGAGGTCAACGTGGGCCAGCCCGATTTCTTCAAGGCAGTCGAAAAAGAGTTGAGCGCAGGAACGCCTGTTGAAGATTGGAAGACGTACCTGCGCTGGCATCTGCTCGATGCTGCCGCTCCGAATCTTCCGAAGCGTTTCGTGGACGAAGATTTTCATTTTGGCGGGACGATCTTGCAGGGCACAAAAGAACAGCTTCCGCGCTGGAAACGCTGCGTGACCAGCACAGACCGCTCGCTCGGTGAAGCGCTCGGACAGGTTTACGTGCAAAAGGCTTTTCCGCCGGAAGCGAAGGCGCGTGCGCAGCAGATGGTGATGAACTTGGTAGCCGCGCTTCAAGACGATCTCTCAACTCTTGACTGGATGAGCGATGCCACACGCAAACAGGCCGCAGCCAAGCTCAACGCCTTCATGCGCAAGATTGGTTATCCTGACAAGTGGCGCGATTATTCTGCGCTCAAGATTGATCGCGGAACGTTTCAAACCAACGTCTTTCGCGCCAACGAATTTGCGCGGCAGTACAACTTGAACAAGTTGGGCAAGCCCGTTGACAGAACGGAGTGGGGCATGACGCCGCCGACCGTGAATGCTTACTACAGCCCGACGATGAACGAGATTGTTTTTCCGGCGGGGATTTTGCAGCCGCCATTCTTTGACCCGCTCGCGGATGATGCGATCAATTACGGCGCAGTTGGCGCAGTCATCGGCCACGAGATGACGCACGGCTTCGACGATTCCGGCGCGCAGTTTGACTTGCAGGGAAATCTGAAGAACTGGTGGACGGAAGATGACTTGAAGAAATTCAAGGCGCGCGCCCAATGCGTGATAGATCAATTCGACAGCTACGAAGTTGAGCCGGGCCTACATCAAAACGGCAAGCTCGTCGTCGGCGAATCAATCGCAGACCTCGGCGGCCTGACCGTCGCGTTCGCGGCGTTTCAAAAATCCATGGAAGGCAAACCGCGCCCTGCAAACATTGACGGCTTCACGCCTGAGCAACGTTTCTTTTTAGGCTACGCACAAATCTGGGCGCAGAACGCGCGCCCTGAATTTGAACGCCTGCAAACACAGACAGACCCGCATCCTCTGGGGCGCTTCCGCGTCAACGGCCCGCTCTCGAACATGCCTATGTTCGCAGAGGCGTTTCAATGCAAGGCAGGCGATGCGATGGTGCGCCCGCCGGAGAAGCGTTGCCAGATTTGGTGATGAGAGAGTTTGGCCGTAAGAGAAAAGGGAGGATGGTCTGTTAACCGTCCTCCCTTTCTAACTTGCATTTATAGTCGTTTGCAATAGGCTGTCACCTTAAGGATGAGAATTGAGGGTTCACGCAAAGGCGCAAAGAAAAGAAAGACAAAAGGCGTTGAATGCCTCTTTAG
>JBAWGU010000059.1:0-2509 GCA_049593215.1 Pyrinomonadaceae bacterium | reverse complement strand
CCCCCAACCCCCAACCCCTATTCCTCTCTCCTCTTTGGCCGCGCAAGTTTACATTAAGCAGTGACCATCTGCCATTAAAAAGTATATAGTGTGTGGAAATCTTCAAAGCAGCGCGCACGGGAAATCGAATCTCTCAGGAAGGGAGGCGGGAATTGATGAGCCAAGCACAGGCACGCGACTCGACAGTGGTCTGCCTCGCAAGTTATTTCAAGGGCAACGATTTTCTGCGCGAGTGCAAACGGCAGGGCTGGCGCGTGATCCTGCTCACGCGCGAAAAGTTTCTCGGCGAAGACTGGGCGCGCGAGAGCCTGGACGACATCGCGCTTGTGCCCGACGATGCTGACCCGAACATCTACCTCTACGCCATCGGCCAGATCGGACGCCCGCAAAAAATTGATCGCATCGTTGCGCTCGAAGAGTACGATGTCGAAACGGCTGCGCTCGCGCGCGAGCATCTCTGCATGGACGGCATGAACGGCAGCACTGCGCGCGTCTTCCGCGATAAGCTGATGATGAGAGTGAGGGCGCAAGCGGCAGGCATCCGCGTGCCTGAGTTTGTGCATGTGCTCAACTATCAGGAGGTCGGCGAGTTCATGCAGCGCGTAGAATCGCCGTGGGTGATGAAGCCGCGCTCGGATGTCTCTGCCATGGGCATCAAGAAACTGGAATATTCGGAGCAGGTCTGGCGCGCGATTGATCTACTGGATTCGCGCGAACGACTGCGCGAGCGCGCTCCCTTTTACCTGCTCGAACGCTTCGTGCCCGGCGAGGTCTATCACGTTGACTCACTCGTCCGTAACGGAGAAGTCATCTTTGCGGGCGTCAACACTTATGCGCGCCCGCCGATGGAGGTGACGAATCAGGGCGGCGTCTATATCTCAAGAACTGTCGAGCACGGCTCGCAGGATAGAGAGGATTTACTCTCAATCAACCGACAATTAATTCAGGCGCTCGGTCTGGTGAACGGAGCGGCGCACGCTGAGTATATTAAGAGCAAAGCTGGCGGGGATTTCTATTTTCTCGAAATTGCTGCGCGCGTCGGCGGCGCGTACACTGCGGAAGTTTTAGAGGCTGCGAGCGGCGTCAATCTCTGGAGAGAGTGGGCCAGACTCGAACTCTCGCGCGACGCAGGGGAATATGAACTCCCGCAGACGCGAGAGGAGTATGCGGGCATTGTCCTCTCGCTCTCAAAACAGGAATGGCCGGACACAACGGCTTACGACGACCCTGAAGTTGTCTATCGCGTGAACAAGCGTCACCACGTCGGCCTCGTCCTGCGCTCGCCCGAACTTGGTCGCGTTCAGCAACTCCTCGAACATTACGCTGTGCGCTTCACGGAAGATTTCAGCGCGGTGTTGCCACCACTGGAGAGGCCGGAATAGTTCTTTGTCCGTAGTCAGTTGTCCGTTGTCCGTTGTTTTGAGTTTAACTGAATTTGGATGCTGTGCCTTATAGCTTCAACTTACCAAACACAAACAACGGACCACTGACCACTGACTACAGACAGCTTTTTATTGGAAAATGCAAATAATTTGTTGTTTATCTCCTTCAAGTAGTGCAAAATCTGGAGCACTTAAGATTGTTCTACAATTTCCTGACGTCGGGGCTGCCTCAAACGGTCGTGAGCGCGTCTCGAAAAAACAGGCAAGTTCATCAGAGGAGAAAAGCCATGAGAGCTTATGGAAGAGGATTGAGCTTCGCGTTCTTTTTGCTGGCGCTGTCGGTGGCGGCGTCCGCGCAGACGACGATTAAGAGATCAAAGAAGGAACGCATCATTCCTATCTCAACCTGCACGGCCCCGATTACTGATCTGGTGGCCTCTGCAAATGTGATCAACCTGCCTGCCAACTGCGCAGCCGGTGAGTTCAGTTCCTGCTCAACGGACGCTGCGCCGCAGATACAGTTGTCGGCCAACGCCAACGACCCTACGCCCAGCTCTCTCAATTACAAGTACACGGTCACAGGCGGGCATATCGTCGGCAGTGGCGCGAACGTGACATGGGATTTGGCGGGCGTTACGCCGGGCAACTACACAGCGACCGTCGAAGTTGATAACAGTTGCGGCTGCGTCGCCTTTGTCTCCAACACAGTCGTCGTGCGCGGCTGCAACTGTACGCCTCTGCCCTGCGCGACCGTCTCGGTTTCCGGCCCTGAGAATATTGTGGAAGGCGCTCCCGCAACCTTTACCGCGAATATGAGTGGCGGCTCAGGCGCTAACGCTGCTTACGACTGGACGGTCACAAACGGCACGATCATCGGCGGGCAGGGCACGAACATGATTACTGTTGACACGAAAGGCATGGGCGGTCAACTGATCACTGCCACAGTCAACGTCGCAGGGATGCCGCCCAACTGCGCGAACAAGGCTGCCGCCTCGGTCACGCCCGGTGTGCCCTTGAAAGCTAAAAAGTTTGACGAGTACCCGGATGTAAATTTCAATGATGAGAAAGCGCGCCTCGACAACTTTGCGATACAATTGCAGGGCGAGCCGGGGGCAGTCGGCTACATC
>JBAWGU010000058.1:0-6649 GCA_049593215.1 Pyrinomonadaceae bacterium | reverse complement strand
GGCGGGCACAGCCCGCCTCTAAACGAACGGATTAGGAAGGCATTAAGGCATTCAGGTGAAAATCTCTATAAATTTCTTAGGCGCGACAAATTCTTGACGTATCTCTGTTGTAATTGTTATCAAACGGGAGGAAGCGACGATGACAAAGAACAAGGCTCAAGGCGAGATTCCGCGACGCGCTCTGGGACGCACGGGCGTTGAAGTCTCCGCGCTCGCACTCGGCGGCTATCATCTGGGCTTAGCGAAAAGCGAACGCGAGAGTGTACGCATCGTTCACGAAGCGATGGATAACGGCGTGGATTTCATGGATAACGCATGGGAGTATCACGATGGCCGCAGCGAAGAGTTGATGGGCAAGGCGCTCGCAGAGGATGGCAGACGACAGAAAGTTTTTCTGATGACAAAGGTCTGCACGCACGGGCGCGACAAAAAGATTGCCATGCGGCAGCTACACGAATCTTTGCGCAGGCTTAAGACTGATTACGTTGATCTGTGGCAGGTGCATGAGGTGATACATGAAAACGATCCTGACCTGCACTTCGCAAAGGGCGGCGTGATAGAAGCTCTCGAACAGGCGCAGCGCGAAGGCAAGGTTCGCTTCGTTGGCTTCACAGGGCACAAAGACCCCGCGATTCATCTCAAGATGCTCGCGCACGATTATCCGTTCGACACGGTGCAGATGCCGCTCAACTGCTTTGACGCAACCTTCAGAAGTTTCGAGCAGCAGGTGCTGCCTGAAGTTATACGGCGCGGCATCGCTCCGCTCGGCATGAAGAGCATGTGCGGCGAAGGCCAACCCGTCAAACGCCGCGTCATCACTCCGGCGGAAGCTCTGCGCTACGCCATGAGTCTTCCGGTGGCGGCAACTGTGAGCGGCATTGATTCGCTCAAAGTCTTGCGCCAGAATCTACGCATCGCGCAGAATTTTGAACCGATGACTGCGAAAGAGATGCAACAGTTGCGCACACGCTGCGCGATGGAAGCGGCAGACGGACACCTTGAGCTTTACAAATCTTCCAAGCACTTCGACGGGCCGCCCGGAAGAAAGCAGCACAAGTTTCCTTCTCTGGAAGAACTCGCTGCCTGACCTTCTGTTTCCTCTTCGAGAGCATAAATGAACTCTTACTTGAACAGGCTCTTCGTCAGGCTCACAGGCAACAGGAGAGGGCAGTACCTGCTCGATTACGGAGTGACACTTTTTCAATCTCTGATGGGAATCGGCGCGGGCGCTTGCGTCGAATCAAGCGGCGAGGACGGCATCTTTCGGAAGCTCAAACAGACGTGCGCTCAGCCCTTCTGCATCTTCGATGTCGGGGCAAATCAGGGTCAGTTCATCAAACTTGCGCTACGTAATCTTGAAGGCGTAAGGTTTCAGCTACACGCCTTTGAGCCGGGCCTTCAGACCTATTCCGCGCTGGTTGAAAACGTGCGTGGCGAGCGCAGTATAGTTCTTAATAACTTCGGGCTGGGTCAGCAGCGCGGCGAGTTCGAGCTTCATTACGACGCCGCAGGCTCAGGGCTGGCTTCGCTGACAGAGCGTCGTCTGGACCATTTCGGAATCAGCTTCTCTCAGAAAGAGATGGTCAGGTTGGAGACCCTCGATGATTACTGCGCGGCTCAAGGAATCGCGCGAATTGATCTTTTGAAGATAGACGTTGAGGGGCACGAGTTGGACGTGCTGCGCGGCGGCGAGCGTATGTTTGAGAGCGGCTCGGTCAGTCTGGCCTCTTTCGAGTTTGGCGGTTGCAACATAGACACCCGAACCTATTTTCAAGATTTCTACTACTTCTTCAAAAAATACGGCATGGAGATTTTCCGCGTGACGCCTTCCGGCTATTTGCTGCCGGTCAACTCATACAGAGAAGCTTACGAGCAGTTTCGCACGACCAACTTTCTCGCCGTTAAAAGCTGAAAGGAGAACTCGGATTGCACAGGCTCCTATTAATCTTTCTACTCTTAACCGTCGCTTGCGCGGCTCAGGCACAGGAACGCAGAGCCGAAAAACCATCAAAGATCGAGCAGGAGATTCTCAAGCTCAATCAATCATGGGCAGACGCTATCACCCATGGAGACATGAAAACGCTCGACGCTCTCTTCGCAGACGAGATGATTGTCACTTCGGGGAGCGGTATGGTGAGAGACAAGGCAGGCGAGTTAAATGATCTGCGTCCAAGCCCTGAGACGACAACTCCGCCAAGCTCCCAGAACACAAATCCATTCAAGACGGACGACGTGAGAGTTCGCGCTTACAAAGATTCAGCAGTCCTGACAGGTCGCGCCAAATGGAAATTCACATATCAGGGCCGCGAAATTGACAACCAGATTCGCTACACGCACGTTTACGTCAAACAGCAAGGCAGTTGGCGCATCGTCGCGCAACACGTTTCTCGCATTGCACAGCCGCCAAAATAATTTCATCAAACAATGCCGGAAGAAAAAGATCAAGAGACTGGCATCGCCCCGCCTACAGGCGACATGAGCGCGGAAGATTTTCGTCGCTTCGGCCACGAGATTATTGATTGGATCAGCGACTACTTTGAGAAGATCGAAACGCTTCCGGTCTTAGCGCAGGTCGAGCCGGGAGAGTTGCGCTCAAGTCTTCCCACATCCGCGCCTGAGCAGGGCGAAGCTATCCAAGACATTCTCAAAGACGTTGACCGCCTTATCCTGCCCGCGCTCACACATTGGAATCATCCGTCGTTCTTTGCCTACTTCGCTACCTCAACATCTGCGCCCGGCATCTTCGGCGAACTCCTGAGCGCGGCCTTCGACGTGAAGGCGATGCTCTGGCGCACTTCGCCCGCTTCGACGGAACTGGAAGAAGTCACGCTCAACTGGCTGCGCGAGATGATGGGCCTTGATGAAAGTTTTGAAGGCATCATCTACGACACCGCATCCGTTTCGAGTATGCACGCGATAGCTGCGGCGCGCGAAAGTCTTAACCTGAGAATCAGAGAAGACGGAATGAGCGGTCGCGCAGAGCTTCCGCTCCTTCGCGTCTATTCTTCCGCAGAGGCTCATTCGTCCATTGAGAAAGGCATCATCACGCTCGGCCTCGGTCAACGCTCGCTGCGCAAGATTCCCTGCGACGCGGAATTTCGCATGGACGCAAACGCTCTGGCAGAAGCCGTCGCAGAGGATAGGCGCGAAGGCTTTCTTCCCTTCTGCGTCGTCGCCACTGTCGGCACAACCTCCATGAGCAGCATTGACCCTGTGCCACAAATCGCGGACATCTGCGAAAGAGAGAAACTCTGGCTGCACGTTGACACAGCCTACGCTGGCTCTGCTGCCATCGTCCCTGAGATGCGACACATACTGGACGGCGCAAACCGCGCAGACTCTCTCGTCACCAACCCGCACAAGTGGCTCTTCACGCCGTTTGATCTCTCAGTTCTTTACTGTCGCCGCATGGACCTGCTACGCCGCGCCTTCGTCCTCACGCCCGAATACCTACGCACGCCCGAAGCGGAAGTCGTCCGCAACGGCTCTGACTACGGCATTCAGCTCGGACGCCGTTTTCGCTCGCTCAAGCTCTGGATGATCCTTCGCTATTTTGGTCAAGAAGGACTCGCCGCGCGCATACGCGAACACTGCCGCCTCGCCAAACTCTTCGCCTCATGGGTCCAGGAATCCGAAGACTGGGAACTCTTAGCTCCCGTTCCCTTCAGCCTCGTCTGCTTCCGCGCCTGCCCTTCAGTAGAAGGCGCAACCGAAGAAGCGCGCGACGCGCGACTCGATGCTCTGAATGAAGCAATCATGCACGCCGTCAACTCGACCGGCGCAGCCTTCCTCTCGCACACGCGCCTGCAAGGCAAACTCTCGCTCCGCCTCGCCATCGGCAACATCCGCACAACTGAAAAACATATCCGCCACGTCTGGGAACTCCTCAACGAACAAAAATCCCTTCTCACACAAACCATCCTGTGATAAAACCTCTCAACCCTCAGTGCCCTTTGGATTTTCTTTTCTTCGCGCCTTTGCGTGAACCTATCCCCATGACCGAAAACGAACTCTCCAAAGAAATCGTCAACGCCTGCTACCGTATTCACACACGCCTCGGCCCCGGCCTCCTCGAATCCGTTTACGAAACAACCCTCGCCCACGAGCTTCACAAGCGCGGCATCAAAGCTCTTCATCAACAACCCATGCCCGTTGTTTACGATACAATCCGTATGGGAATAGGCTTCCGCGTAGACCTCATTGTTGGAGATAAAGTTATAGTTGAGATTAAATCAATAGACGCGATTGCTCCGGTTCATCGCAAGCAGCTATTGACCTACTTGCGTTTGGCTGATAAGAGGCTTGGGTTGCTGGTTAATTTTAATGTGGAGTTGATTAAGGATGGAATTTCGAGAGTGGTTAATAATCTTCAGGCTCGCGTATGGGTTCGCATATGGGTTCACGCAAAGGCGCGAAGAAAAGAAAAACCAGAGGCGCAAACGTCTTTATGGCGCATTGACTAGATTCTTATCAGCAGGCTTTTTGATAAGTCTGGTTTTAGTCTCTACCCATAACTTGCTTGCGCAGGTCAGGCGTCCGATGACTTCTGCGGATACGTTGCGCGTGGCGTCTGTGAGCGATGCGCAGATTTCACCGGACGGGCGTTGGGTCGTCTATAACGTCTCGACGACGGAAGGCGATTCGACGCGCAGCACGCTCTGGCTGGCGAGGGCTGTGGCAACCACTACGCTCGGGAATGAGAAGCAGGTAGAACCACTCTTCCTTGAGCCGACATGCATGAATGCCTCGAACGCGCGCTGGTCGCCCGACAGCAGGCGCATCGCTTTTTTCGGAAGCTTGAGCGGCGGCGGCACAGGCATTGAGGTGGTTTCGCTGGACTACCGTCATCCGCGTCTGGTGGCGCGACTTGAGGGGACAAACTTCTTCATCACATACGCTGGCGAATCTCTCGCGTGGTCGCCGGATGGAAAGCGGCTCGCGTTCATCAACGCGAGCGAAGATGACAGCAACCCTGCGATAACGGGCCTCACGCGAACCAACGAAGACCCCCGCGTGATTGATCGCATTCAATATAAATCGCGCACCTCTTTCTCTGACAACAAGCGCACGCATGTCTGGTTCGTGGATGTCTCAGCCGACGCCGTTGAGACGTTCGCGCCGCAACAACTGACCACCGGCCCTTACTACGATCACGCTATCAGTTGGAGTCCGCGCGGCAATGAGATAGCGTTTCTCTCTAACCACGAACGTGACCCTGATGCCATTAACAACTCTGACATCTTCGCCGTTGACCTGCGCGGAGACGTGCGACAGATTACGCAGACGCGCGGGTGCGAGTATGAGCCAACATGGTCGCCTGATGGAAAATGGATTGCTTACATGGCAACGAAGCGCGACGTGACGACGATTGACAGCGTTGCTGAAGACACACACGTCTGGGCGATTGAAGCGACGGCAAGCAACGGCGCGGGCCGTGAACTCACGGCATCGCTTGATCGCCGCACGCGCACGCCCAGATGGTCGCCCGATAGCCGCAACATCTTCTTTCTCGCAGGCGATCACGGCTCGACGCTTCTCTATCGCGTCAACGCAGACGGCAGCGACGCGGATAAAATCTCTCCGCTCTTCAACCGCTCGCCAGCCAGAGCGCCCGGCGACGATAACTGGACCATAACGCTCTCACGTCCATTTCAAATCGGCAGCTACACGCTCAGCAATCGCTCGCCTCTGACCTTTGCCTACACTTTGAGCGACGCTCTGCACCCGCCGGAGGTCTGGGTCGGCCCGCTCTCTTTGAGCGTCGCCACAGGCGGCTACAGTTTGAGACGCATCGCCGGACAGAACGATGCGCTCGTGCGCTCACTCATGCTCATTGCGCCCGAAGAGATTAGATTCAAGAGTTTCGATGGAACGGAAATTCAAGGCTGGTTGATGAAGCCTGTTGACTTTCGCGCTGACCGCCGCTACCCGCTCATCCTGAGCATACACGGTGGACCACACGGGATGTCCGGCTACGGTTTTAATTCGACGTTTCAGGTTTACGCGGCGCGCGGCTACTCAGTGCTTTACCTGAACCCGCGCGGCTCAAGCGGCTACGGGCAGAAATTTTCAGACGGCACGCTGAGAGAGTGGGGCGGCGGCGATTATCAGGACTTGATGCGCGGCGTGGATGAAGTTCTTCGTACTCATTCATGGATTGATGCTGAGCGTCTGGGCGTGACGGGCGGCTCATACGGCGGCTTTATGACCAACTGGGTCATCACGCAGACGCCGCGCTTCAAGGCCGCAGTCTCTTCGGCAAGTGTGAGCAATCTCATCAGCTTCTACGCCACATCGCTCTATCAGGATTTGGTCCATGCGGAGTTTGGCGGCTTCCCGTGGGATGATTACGATCTGCTGTGGCGATGGTCTCCGCTTCGATACGTGAAGCAGGCGCAGACGCCGACGATGTTCATACACGGCGAGCAGGACAACGACGTTCACATCACGCAGGCGGAAGAGATGTACATGGCCTTGAAACGGCGCGGAGTTGATTCCGTGCTGGTGCGTTACCCGCGCGAAGGTCACGGCCTGAGAGAGCCGCGCCACCGCATTGACGCGATGGAGAGAACCCTCGCGTGGTTTGATAAATATTTGAAATGAAGAGAAGGTTCACGCAAAGGCGCAAAGACGCAAAGGAAAGCACGCA